>JAWOGF010000038.1:0-68920 GCA_046497075.1 Candidatus Saliniplasma sp. | reverse complement strand
AACGTTCAATCCGTTCTCAGAAAGTAATTTTCCTGTACCTCCCGAAGAGATCAAATCGAACCCGTTCTCGGTCAAACCTTTTGCAAATTCCACTATACCAGACTTATCATAAACGCTGAGCAATGCCTTCCGTGACAATCTAACACCACCTCAAGGTGAGGGCATATCTATTTGATAAGTTTTACTATCTTGTCCGTATCGTTCGTATCAATAGTTACCCCATCCCTGTATCAGGTCGGTTTCGACTTCGTGCCATCCATCTGAGGTTAAAGATGATGTACGTAGTCTATTTCGGTATTCATTTCCAGTCCATCCGAATACCCACCATCCATTGGTGCCCATTTGATGAATATAAACGTTCAACTCCGAGCCTTCTGTAAGATTCTCAACGTACACATATGAGTCATACACATAATATTTCATCTGATCCTCATATCTTTCAGGATAGGGTTCATCATCATATTCATCTTCGACTAGGTTGTGAACAGGGGTTAAAATCGATTCATCATCTAATGCGTTTTTCGTATCTATACTGCTTTCGGAAACGACTCTTAAGTATATATCATCGTACTGGTCAACCTCTAATATTCCTATCTGGATCTTCAGCATGCCTCCGTATTCCGTATCTACGTATTTGCAATCCCATCCCTCTGGAATATCGGAATCTTCAAGGAATTCAGATTCGCTTACGAAAGGTGAACCATCTTTTGTTGGAAGCGGCGTGTATACGATCAAATCTTCCTGTACTTCCGTCGTATCAAAACTCACCTCGAAATTGTACTCACTCATGTAACTATCTTCTTTCAAACTTTGAGTGTAATAATATAATCCGCCAACTGCAGCTGCTGCAACAGCGATTATTATAACGACTACGATAGCCCATAGTTTCATCCTTGTACCCCCTTTATAACAGGATAATATAAATGTATAAAAAGCTTTCTTTTAGGACCATATAACTTCCTAACAATGACAACCATTTTAAATTACTAACTCTTACCAACTTCCATGAAATCCGATGTAGAGATCGCACAGGACGCCGAGCTAGAACCCATAGAGGATATAGCTGGTAAGATTGGATTATCTAAAGACGATATCGAACCCTCTGGAAATTATAAAGCTAAGATCACTTATGATACTTTAAAAAGATGCAGAGATAAAGAAAATGGGAAGTTGATCCTGGTAACAACTATGTCACCTACCCGTAGTGGTGAAGGTAAAACAACGGTTACCATCGGCCTTTCCCAAGCTCTTTGGAAATTGGGTGAAAAAGCTATGCTGGGAATTCGAGAACCATCCATAGGTCCAACCATGGGTATAAAAGGCGGGGCTGCAGGAGGGGGCTATTCACAGGTTCTTCCCATGGAAGATATCAACTTGCATTTTACAGGTGATCTACACGCCATCGGTGCGGCCCACAATCTGATGTCCGCTATGATAAACAACCACATGCACCGGGGAAACGAACTCAACATAGACAGTAGAAAGATCGTTTGGCCCAGGGTCGTGGATATGAACGACAGGGCTCTTAGAAATACGGTGGTCGGATTGGGTGGTCGTTCCCACGGGATGCCCAACGAGAACTCCTTCGGTATAACTGCAAGTTCAGAAGTCATGGCGATACTGTGTTTAGCGGAGGGGATAGATGAGTTGAAGGAACGGCTCTCAAGGATGATAGTGGCTTACACCCATGACAGTGAGCCTATCAGGGCATCTGACATCGGGGGTGTCGGGGCAATGGCGGCGCTGATGAAACACGCTATAAAACCGAATCTAGTCCAGACCATAGAAGGTGTTCCGGCTTTCATACACGGCGGTCCATTCGCTAATATCGCCCACGGTACCAGCAGTTTGATATCTACGAAATTAGGTATGGCTCTTTCCGATTATTTCGTTACGGAAGCCGGTTTCGGTTCTGATCTAGGTGCTGAGAAATTTTTTAACATAGTGTGCAGGGAAGGAGAGTTGGAACCTGACGTCGTAGTCATGGTAGCAACCGTTAAAGCTCTAAAAAGGCAGGGGGGCGTTTATAGGAAGAACCTTAATAAGGAGAACATACCAGCGATGAAGAAAGGTCTAGTCAACTTATCAAAACATTTAGAGAACATCCAGATGTTCGGTTTACCCGTTCTCGTGGCTATCAATCGTTTCCCGGAAGATACAGATGCTGAGATAGAGTACTTAAAAGAACTGTGCAAGAGCATCGAAGTCCCGTACGCCGTAGCTGAAGTCTTCCAGAACGGAGGAGATGGAGGTATCGACCTCGCAGAAGTTGTAGTCGAAGAGTGCTCAAAAAAGAACGTAAACTTCAGCCCCCTCTATTCACTGAAAGAAGACCCAAAGGATAAGATCTACGACATATCGACTAAGATATACGGTGCTAAAGAGGTTGTTTACACCCAGCAGGCTGAAAGAGACCTTAGAAGGATCCACAAAATAGGGTTAGACGAGCTTCCGATATGTATGGTAAAGACACATTACTCTTTATCGGATGACCGAAAACTAAGAGGAAGACCTAGGGGTTTCGAGATAACTATTCGAGAAGTAAGAGTCAGTGCTGGAGCTAAATTCTTGATCCCCATGGCCGGTGATATAACAACAATGCCGGGCTTGCCATCTCGACCCGCTGCCGAGGATATCGATATCGATGAAGACGGTTATATATCAGGACTCTTCTGATGTGATAATATGGAAGTAGAACTGCAGAACCACACACCGGATCCAGACAGAACTGCCGCCCATGCCGCACTCACCTGTTACAGCGAAGAGGTACCTGTTAAAGACGAGATGTCCCAAGAACAGGTGAAAGAGATACTGGATAAGATCAAGGAAAGTGGACACTACAGTGTCATCGAGCACGCTAGTTTTACTTTCGCAGTCCATGACGTGTCTAGAGCATTGACTCACCAGCTCGTTCGACATCGTTTAGCTTCATATTCTCAACAGAGTCAAAGGTATGTGGACATAGAGAACTTCGACCCTGTTGTTCCTGGATCTATATCTGAAGACGATAAAGCCGCTGAGATCTATTCGAACTTCATGGACGAAGTAAAAGATACTTACGAAGAACTCAAAGAATTGGTGCCTTTGGAGGATGCTAGGTATGTTTTACCAAATGCCACGAAAAGCAACATAATCGTTACCATGAACGCCCGCGAGTTGTGGCATTTCTTCTCCCTTAGATGCTGCAGGAGAGCACAGTGGGAGATACGTGAATTAGCGGATAAGATGCTTGAGTTGGTAGAGGAAAAGGCTCCTTTGATCTTTGAAGAAGCCGGAGCACCCTGTATCAGAGGACCTTGTCCTGAGAGCCCTGAGTTCTCGTGTGGTGAACCCATGAGTAAAGATCGAAAAAAGTGATATGAATGTATGATATGGTCGAGCCCTGTTCAGATTCTGGTGCCTATGTCGCTGAACCAGAAAAGGGTATCAAAATTGATATGGATGAAGTTGAAGATAGATTGGTGAAAGAGGGTTACGAGTTCAAATTTTCGTCCGAGGTCATACATTTGGTTCTAGACGTTGATGTTGGAGAAGAGATAGGGATCTATCCATCGGGTAAACTTCTGTTCAAAACTGCAGATAAAAGAAAAGTCGATGAAATGTTCGAAAAGCTCAGTAAGATAATGGAAGAGATGATCTCATCCTAGAAGGTCATCAAATATTTTAGCGAATTTTTTTACTTCCTCTTTTGTATTGTAAAAGTAGAAAGAAGCTCTTGTTCCCCCAAGTTCTCCTCTGGTTCTATGCCATGGGTGAACACAGTGCATACCGCCACGTGTAAGGATATCTTTTTCTTCTAAAAGAACCGTGATTTCATGACAGCCCAGTACTTTCACTCTGAAGTTGAATATCCCCGACCTCTTTTTGGGATCATGTGGACCGATGACTTCGACTTTGTCTTCTAATAGTTCGGTAGCTAACCTATTCAACTCTATCTCGTGCTGTTCTATATTCTTCAACCCCACGTTCAAAAGGTAATCTACTGCAGGTTTGATACCACATAAAGCCGAGTAGTTCTGGAGACCCCCTTCGAATTTTTCTGGATGGGGTTTGAGTGTGATCGTGTCATATGTTGAATCCTTGACACTTCCCCCACCGGCGGATAAAGGTGTAAGTCTTTCTAAGACTTCCTCTTTACCGTAAAGTACGCCTACACCTGTTGGACCAAGCATCTTATGAACTGAAAAGGCTAACAGGTCAACATCTAGTTTTTGAACATCAATAGGTTTATGCGGTACGCTCTGAGCACCATCGAGCATTAAAAGGGCTTCATAGTCGTGTGCGATCTCACTGATCTCTTTGGCAGGAGTTGTTGTACCGTCTAGATTTGATGTGTGTACCATGGAGACCAGTTCTACGGACTGGTTCATACTTTCTTTGAAATTTTCTATGTTGAAGGTTCCGTCATCGTTGGTTTTCACCTTATCGAATTTTATTCCTTTATCATCTCTAAGTAAAATCCATGGAACGGTATTGCTGTTGTGCTCTTTATCAGTGGTTAGAACGGTATCTCCTTTACTCAGTCCTAGCCCTTTAGCCACAAGATTCACGGCCTCGGTGGTGTTCTTTGTGAAAACGACCTGTTCTTTCTTTTCAGCTCCGATGAGTTCTTTGAGAGCTTCCCGTCCTTCTTCGATTTTTCTACCGAGTATGTTCGAAAGCCTATGCTGACTCCTACTACCACCGCATACGGGATACTTTTCATAGTATTCATTCACAGCTTCGATCACCTGATAAGGTTTCAACGTCATGCAGGCGTTATCGAAATAAATTATCTCGTCCAGCAGTGGGAAATCTTTTCGATGATGACTCAAATCCAAATTATCCCGACCTTGATCTACTTAAAAATAGGTATCATCATAAGATATAAAATTTCTGTGTTATATTTTCTACTCATCCGGGGAAATAGACCCGGTTCTGTACCCCTGTAAGTCTAAGAAAATGTTCTCGTAGCCTTCTTGTTTTAGAAGCTCGATTATTATTTTCCTGTTCTTTAAAATCACCTGCATCTCTTCCGGCCAAACCTCGATCCGAGCGGTATCTTCAAAATCTCTAACCCGGAGTTGATCGATACCCATCTCGTGGAGTTCATCTTCGATCTTTTCGACTTTTTTCAATTTTTCTTCGGTTAGAACACTTCCTTCGGGAAAACGGCTTGCTAAACAGGCGTAGGACGGTCTATCCCATACCTCTTTTCCCCTCCATCGCAGTAATTTTCTTATCTCTTCCTCTTCCAAACCCACCTCTAACAGTGGGGCCCGGGCATGGGATTTGACAGCTTTCAATCCCGGACGATGACCATGAACTTCAGAGGCGTTAGTTCCCTCTAAGATCGTCCGATCGTCTCCTAATTTTTCCTTAATTGATGAGAACAGCATCTCTTTACAGTGATAGCATCTATCCGCTGGATTCCTTTTGAAATTTTGATCATCCAGTTTAGTAGTTTCGATTATCTTATAAGGTACACCGAACTGTTTCACTGCTTTCTCTGCAAGTTTGATCTCGCTATCCGGAAATATTTCAGCATCTATTATGACAGCGATGACATCCTGAAGGACCTCAGAGGCTGAATCTAAAACTAGAGTGCTGTCCTTGCCTCCGGAAAAAGCCACCGTTACTTTGGATATTTCCTCGTCTGAGTACCAGTTCAATAGATCGTCCCAACGACTTTCTATGTTATTTTTCGTTTTATTTTTCAATCTTATTCACCTATCAGCTATTTGATCATGATCAAGAACATCTTGAATTTTGTCAGTGCTTCAACTGCATGAGGTATATCAGCTGGCATGGTTATACTTTCACCTTTCCTAACTTCATGTTTTTCCCCTTCGATAGTTATCCTCCCTTTACCATCCAAAACCTGTACAAGTGCGTCGTGGGGTGCGGTATGCTCGCTCAACCTCTGGCCTTCGTCGAATGCGAACACTGTTAGTGTACTGGAATCCTTGTCCAATAAAGTCCTGCTGACCACCGCTCCTTCCTGATAGTTTATCAGTCCATGCAGTTTGAACACGTTATCTAGTCCTTCAAAATGTTTCTTCTTTCCTTCCATGGAGGAGATCACCTTGATGATCATAACGTGGTTGACATCCTCTCCACCCTGAAGGATGGAGGACCCATCCAACACTCAGAGGGAGATGCCTCTTTTTCAAGGTTTCACCTGCCAGCAGAGGTCATTTACCGGCAGGCTTTTTGGGTTGACGGTCTGACGTCCCACGAGCCTATGATGGTTAGCTGTTCAAACAACCGCTCTTTTGGAATGTCTCACTAGTGTGCTCCCAGCTCATGGGATTACCGATAGCCGTGCCATCTGCCTGTTATCGCATCCTTGCCAATCGTGACATACGCAGAGATGCATATCTTAACACATATATACCCAGCACACCGTATAAACTTTGCTATCAGCATTCATCCTCCACCTGAAGGATGGGGACATTCTGTCTGACTTCTTTGTAAATCTATTTTTGAAAAACTAATACGTATCCCCCTCCCTGAACGGAGAGGGGCTTCTGTCTATCTCAATCTAATTTGTGTGAGGTCGTATAGTTTTTAAGGATCGTGAAAAGTACGGTAAAAACGTGGAAAAATAGTGGTCTACTCGGGTATCTTTGGTGTATATATGAAAGCTTTTTGCTGAAAAAAAGATACAGTGGGAAGGTCGAAGTGAAGGATTCCAAAATCAGTGGGGAAAGATACGTTATTTGACTGAAAAAAGCAGATCATCGACTTATTTGAGAAATTTCCATAAACTAGTTATACTTAGAAGAGATTAAATGGAATTTAGAGCGGTTCGAGAATGAAAAACATCAGAATTTTGTTCGTAGACGATGAATCCGATATCCTTGACCAGGGTGAGATATTTCTAGAGAGGGAGGAAAAAAGATTCGATATAACCACATCTCTGTCTGCTTCACAAGCATTAGACCTACTAGATGAGAATGATTTTGACGTGATAATTTCCGATTATCAGATGCCCGACATCGATGGCTTAGAGTTCTTAGAGGAAATTAGAAAAGAAAGAAACAGTGATATCCCGTTCATAATGTTCACAGGTAGGGGCAGGGAGGAAGTGGCTATAAAAGCGCTGAATCTAGGCGCTAATAGGTACATCCAGAAAGGTGGCGATCCGGGGAGTCAATACGGGGTGTTATCCGATGCGATCTTACAAGAAACGGAGCACCATAGGACTAGGATTTCTTTGAGAAGGAAAAACAAACTTCTTGCCCATATATTCGAAAAATCCGAAGAGGGTTTTTATATTCGAGAACCATCTGGAAAGTTCACTTTTGTAAACCGATCGTTTGCGGATATCCACGGATATAGTCCTGAAGAAATGATAGGAAAGAATTCAAGGGATTTTCTTACCGAAGAGTGTAAGAAAAAAATGAAAGGGGTAGATCCCGATGATATAAAGGATAGGTGGTTGAAAGTCACGATCAAAACGAAAGGTGGTGAGAAAAGGGTCCTCCGTAATGCAATATTCTCTTTAAAAGATGATGACGGAAAAGTCCAGGAAATATTCGGTATAACGTCGGATATCACAGAGAAAAAGAAAGCCGAAGAACTCGCTAGAGAGATGTATTCATTGAGGAGCGCCATCCGTCAGATCAATCAATTGATAGTTCAGGAGGATGATCTCACAGAACTTCTCCAGAAAACATGTGAAACAATGTTGGATATTAGGCAGTACCTCGACGTATCTATAGCTATAAAGCGAGAAGATGATAAGATAGTACCTGTAGCTCACTGCGGGGATCACACAAGAGATAGATGGAATGAAACATTCTATGGAGAAGCAGATGAAGAAAATCCCACCTGTGTTCGAGAAGCAATCCAAACTCGTGAGACAAAGGTGATAGATGATGTAAATAGTCAGTGTGAAAACTGTGAGTACTGTGAATATGATGAAGAACATAAGTCTATAATCGTTCCTATGGTCAAAAACGGAAAAGTGAACGGTATTCTTTCCGCCTGTTTACCAGGAGAGCAAGAAGTTACCGAAGAAGAGATCGAATTACTGAAAGAGGTCAGCAGCGATCTAGCCTTCGCTAGGGAAAAGATAATGGCTGAAAAAAGGATAGAGGAAAGTGAAGAAAGATACAGGCGTCTTTTCGAGACAGCACAGGACGGTATGCTCATAATCGATGCGAACTCCGGTAAGATCAAAGACGCTAATCCCTACATCCTAGAGCATTTAGGTTACTCTATAGACGAGCTCAAGGGAAAAAAACTCTGGGAGATCGGAACCTTCAAAGGCATCGCTGAAAATAAGAAGAGATTCCAAGAACTCGTAGATGAAGGTTATATCCGTTACGAAGATCTGCCTTTAAAAACTAACAGAGGTGAGGAAGTACCCGTAGAATTTGTTAGCAACACATACGAAGCAGGTGGCGATAAAGTTGTTCAGTGCAACATCAGAGATATCACCCAGCGGAGAAATATCAAGGATGAGTTGAAAGAAAGTCAAAAAGATATAAAAGCCCTATACGACCTCTCTTCGAAACTCCAGAACTGCAAAACTGAAGAGGATGTGTTTCAGATAGCTATCTCCGCTGTCGACGAAATATTCAAATTCGATGTGGCTGGTATTTTGATAGAGGAGGATGGAAAAGGGATCGTTAAAGCGAGCACATCTAATATTCAAGAAGAGATCGGTGATACTGTGGATATCAACAAGGGAGTCGTAGGTCTATCTTTCAGCGAGAAAAAAGCGTTTCTGATAGAGGATATACGGGATTTTGAGAGTGTTGAACCTAAATCAAAAAAATACAGATCTGGTATAACGATCCCAATCGGAGATTATGGCGTTTTCCAGGCACTATCTAAAACAGTGGGATATTTTGACGAATCTGATCTAGAGATAGCTAAATTATTCATATCCCATCTTAAAGAAGCCCTAGATAGGCTCAAAAGAGAAAAAATAGTACAGGAAAAGAAAAACAGGATAAAAAAACTACACGATGTGGCAGCTAGAATCGAGTTGTGTCAAACAAAAGATGAGGTATACTCACTGGGTATCGAAGCTGCTGAAAATATATTGGACTTCGATATCTGTGTTTTCGATGCTGTAGAAGGTGACAAATTTGTAACAAAAGCCGTCTCCTCAAATGTGCCAGTAAATGGTTCCCTGGACAGACCCATAGAAGATGGGGGTTTGGATAAAAAGACTTACCGGGAACAGAGTTCCTACATAGTAGATGATTTAAAGCAAAATGGTGATTCAAAACCAGTTAAAGATGAATATAGATCGGCCATAAGTGTACCGATCGGCAAAGGTGGGATATTTCAGGCAGTATCCAAAGAACCAAATCAATTCGATGAAGAAGATCTCGAATTGGCTGAATTGTTGATCAATCACATTACAGAAGCTCTTAAAAGGGTAGAGATGAGCGAGAGGGAACAGTTTCTACACACTCTTCTCAGACATGACGTGGGTAACAAGATCCAGATCATCCAGGGATATATATATCTTCTAGAAGCGGATTTTGATCTACCTGAAAAGGCCGAAGATTACCTGCAGAGAGCAAAAAAAGGGATAATCGGGAGTATAGAACTTATCGATAAAGTCAGAGTGTTGAGGCGGACAAAAGAGGAGGATATTAAAAAATTGGATATTCGACCAATGATAAACGAAACTGTTAACGATCTAAAAGACGTATCTGAAGAGAAAGGTTTTGAGCTCACCGTAAACATCCCTGATGATATCAGTGATGTGCAAGGTGGTTCACTATTAAAAGAGGTCTTCTCGAACATCATAGAGAACTCTATCAAATTTTCTGAGGGAAGTTTGATAAAGATAACATGTGAAGAATCGGATGATCGGGTGGTTTGTAAGATCGAAGACGATGGTATAGGTATACCCGACGAGAAAAAAGACGATATATTCAGTAAGGGGTACACTTCTGATATGGAACGGGGTACCGGACTCGGTCTGTACCTAGTTGAACTTCTGCTTAATAGATATGGAGGTAAGGTTACAGTCAAGGATTCTAAACTCGGTGGAACGAGGTTCGATATAGAATTGAAAAAGGCCGAAAACTCCTGAAATCCTGAAATTTAGATTGATAGATCTGGCAGATGGATGTAACAATCTAAAAGGCTTGTAACAATTTAATATATAATATATGTAGATCTGTTCTATTTACTAAAACTTAAAACAAATATATTTATAAAGGTCATAATCTTACCGGCGTTATGGAAGCGGAGACTATGAAGACCGGAATGATAAGATCAAAGAAATTACACAAGTTCTATGAAGGAAAAGTGAAGGTCCACGCTTTACGTGGTGTCGACCTTTCTATCAAAAAAGGTGAGATGGTCGCTATTATGGGGCCTTCTGGATGTGGGAAGACTACATTGTTGAACTGCTTATCCGGTCTTGATGATATATCCAAAGGCAAAGTATGGTTGAAAGGAAAGGATCTCAGTTCACTATCTGATAATGAAAAGACCGAGATGAGGGCTATGAACATGGGCTTTGTCTTCCAATTCTATAATTTATTACCAGTACTTTCAGCTGTGGAAAATGTCGAGCTGCCTTTACTTCTAGCGGGAAAATCAAAAGGTGCTAGAGAAAAAGCGGAAAAAGCCCTGGATATGGTGGGTTTAGGGCATAGATATACTCACAGACCTTCAGCATTATCAGGAGGGGAAAGACAGCGTGTAACCATCGCTAGAGCCATAGTCAACGAGCCTGATATGATCTGGGCCGATGAACCCACCGGTGACCTCGACACTGAAACTTCGGATAAGATCATGGACATACTCTGCGACTTGAACGATAAAAACGGACATACTATGGTCCTAGTGACCCATGAGAACAGAGTAGCTGATAGGGCAGAAAGGGTACTTCACATGGAAAGTGGAGTTGTCCAGCGGGACCAGATTAAGGAGGGGTGAAGGCATGATCGTCCTTCTACTGGGTATCATCGCAGTAGTTGTTGGTATAGTCCTTTTCGATGCTTATAGACATAAAATTCTATTTAGGATCGGATGTAGGAACATATTCCGCAGGAAGACCAATACAGTCATAGTGATTTTAGGATTGATGATTGCCACTGCTATCATTTCATCTTCTTTCGGTGTCGGAGATACCATGGACAATATGGTTGAGGATGAGATCTACAGCGAGTGGCAGCAGACGGACGTAACCGTATACAATACAACAGTAGAGGGAAATTATGTTCCTATACAGCACAGCACTTATAAAAATCTCAGTTCAGATATATCTGATATCGATAATGTAGATGAAGTGAGTGGTGAAGTTCACGGCTCTCTACCGGTATTAAATCCAGATGCAAGACTGTCTCAACCGAGTACCCGTGTTATCGGGATGGATCTTGATGACGGTGAGGCTTTTGGACGTTTTTACAAAGATGGTGAGAGTTTCGAACCTGAGCTTGGAGAAAAAGAGATATTTATAGATACACGATTAGCAGAAGAATTAGAGGCTGAGAAAGGTGATGAGTTACTATTGTTTACAGTAGAATCTCAGGAGGAGGGGGGTAATGGAGTAAACGATATGACCTATACAGTAAAAGAGGTGATCGATAACGAGGGAAGAGCGGCTTTCCGTGGAAGCAATAAGATCATCATGTCTTTATCTGATGCTCAAACGGCCTTCAGCCTTCCAAATCAAGTAAACTACATCAGAGTCACTTCTATAGGTGGTGTAGAAAGCGGTATTGAATACAGCGATCAGATATTTGAGGATATCGAGAATCTTCTGCAGGAAGATCCCGAGTATAACGTATTAGAGGCTAAAGGGAACAAGAACCAGGTACTGCAGGATTTTAAAGATAACATATCGCAGTTCACTGATATTTTCTTAATTTTTGGTACCTTCTCTATAATCGCCGGTATCATCTTAGCGGTTAACATATTCGTTATGCTGGGGGAGGAGAGGAAATCCGAGATGGGTATGAGCAGGGCGATAGGTATGAAAAGAGGACACCTTCGTAGGGTATTCTCTTACGAAGGTATGATATATGCTGGTGCGGCCTCCTTCGTAGGTGTTTTTGTCGGTGCTGGTTTAACTTATGTTATATTCTTCTTACTCGAAGATATATTCGCTACATTCGGCGGGGATGTATCGCTCCTTGGATATTTTACTTTCACCCCAGAAAGCATGATATTGGCCTTCGCTGCCGGATTTTTGTTGACAATGGGCACGATATTCTTTTCAGTTACCCGGATATCTAAATTGAATATCGTTAGAGCTATCAGAGATATACCTGAACCACCCGTATCTAAGAAAAACAAAAAGGTCTTTTACATGGCCATCGCGGGGTTGATCCTTGGAGTTCTTTTAACGATAATGGGAACAGGTGTGGATCAGTTTTGGTTACCCGTAACTGGCATTTCTCTCATAATAATCGGTATCGGAACGGTCGCTAGAAGATGGGTGGGAGATAGAGCCGCTTATACTGGTGTAGGGGTGTTCTTGCTGGTCTGGTGGCTCGTTCCACTGGACACATTAGAATTCTTCGAGGGATACACCTCTGGATTAGAGATGTTCATACTTTCTGGTCTATTCATGGTAACCGCAGGAGTACTCATAGTAATGCTGAACGGTCATCTATTAACAGGTGGGATGGAAAGGTTGTGCAGGTCGGATACTGGCTTCAAAGCGGTAGTTCTATCAGCCATTTCCCACCCATTAAAAGAGAAGTTCAGAACCGGTATGACTATCTTCATCTTCGCTCTGATCATCTTCGCAATAACAGTCATGGGGATGATCGTCGGTATCTTCGATACTAACATAGATAGGATGATCGAAGAAGAATCCGGCGGGTATGAGATCATGGGTATGACAGGTCAGGATAAATATATCGATGACATGCACAGCGAGATAATTAACAATGAAAACTTAGATATTGAGGATTTTAACCATATCGACTCGGCTTACCGCGGTAATATACGTATGAGAGATAATGATGGTGAGATAGGTAGGAAATCCGCTATAGGTATAGATGATAATTTCGTTGGCAATAATACATTTGGGTTCTCTGACTATCTCGATGAATATGAGTCCAACGATGAAGTATGGGATGCTGTTTTGTCGAATTCCTCGCTGGTCATAACAAACGCCCCCTCTGATCAATACGGACCGCCGGGAGGCGAGACTATCGAGTTGGGATCGACTGTTAAGTTCATCGACCATGAAGATGAAGTACGTGAAAAAAAAGTCGTTGGCTTCATGGACCAAAATGCGATCAGCGGGTATTTCATGTCCAAAGGAACTGTAAGAAATGAATTCAATATCACTTCTAACTCTCTATTTTTCTTCAGCGTTGAAGAGAACGTAGATGCCGATGAGCTTGGCCGTGATCTTAACAGAGAGTTCATCCAGTACGGGTTCAGGACCGTAGTCATCGAAACGATCATCAGAGATGCTATGAGTGCTACCTACATGTTCTTCGACCTGTTTTCAGGTTATATGGGGCTAGGTCTAGTTGTTGGGATCGCTGGTTTGGGTATTATTAGTTTAAGGGCGGTACACGAACGGCGGTTGGAGATCGGTATGATGAGAGCTATCGGGTTCAAAAGGAAGATGATCAGGTACGCCTTCTTGATAGAGAACTCTTTCATAACTATTGTTGGTATAGTGTTGGGTTCTAGCTTGGGTATAGCTATCGGATGGCTGCTGTGGTACGACGGGTTCAAACCTATGGGCTGGGAATTCTCCATACCGTGGATTTCGATCTTGACGATAGGTGTGATAGCATATGTCGCTATGCTGCTAACCGCTATACCGAGTGCCCATAAGGCTAGTAAGGTCTCACCGGCGGAAGCGTTGAGATTCGATTGATAGAATAAATGCCTCACCTCGTCCTAAAATATCATCTATCTTGCTTTAGCCTTGGTGAACTTACAGTGCTTTATCTTGATATGTGGGATGAAAGTGGGTGTGTTGACTTCCCACCATCGGATCTGCTTCGATCCCTTCCCTATCCCCTCTATATTTTTTAACATCTCTAAAAGGTTGCCTTTCAACCGAAGATTCCTTATCGGTTTCTTTATCTCTCCATTTTGAACTAAAAATACAGCGTCTCTAGGAACAGTAGAGAACTCTCCCTCGCTCATATTGGTGAACCTGGTATACCAGTTGGACGTAAGTAAAATCGTCGGTCTGGAAGAGGTCGAGATGAGTTCATCCAAGCTGTATGATCCAGGGGTGAATCGATAGTTTGAAGGAGTCGGCATAAGTGTTCTAGGATCCTCTTCTGTACCGGTCATCCCAAGTTGTGTTAAGCTTGAGTTCGATGTAGTCTTTGGCCTTCTCCAGAATCTGAGTTTTAGCATACTTATAAACTTCCATAATTTAGCTGTAGAAGTGTTATGGATCAATCCGGTGAGTTCTCCATCTCTGATGAGTTCAGTTTTTTCTGAAGGAGTGCCCTCATCGTCGAATGGTCTGCTGTTCAGTCCTTCATCTAAAATGGGGTCTTCGATAACAGTCAAATTTTCAGGGCCGATCTTGTCGTTCATCTTACCTTTAAGAGGGCTCATACCGGCTATCATCATTATAGGATTGGTCCCATTGAGAAGATTACCAAAGATATTAGCACCTACGGTCGGAGCCATTATCACATCATAAGTCCCAGGTTTTCCCTCTTCAGCCCCTGCACTCTTCTTGGCCAATCTCCCTGCTTTCCCACCACCTTTTCGAAACCTTTCATCTATGCCAGAAAGATCTCTAGCTACTATCAAACCTTGTCCACTACCGCCCTCTCGATGAAATGCCCTGACAGTTCCTCGACAAAAAGAAGACCTGTACGTTCCTCCGTTCCCATAACTGGTTAGAACACCGGTCTTGGTAGCTGCTGAGTGCAGTACACCTGAAACACCGTCAGCTCCACTCTGTAGAGCTGAATCGATAGTCTTCCTTACTAGATCTGGCCCTTTTTCATGAAAACCCTCTACCCTATCATCATATATATTCAAAGAACGATAAGAGCTATAAGATCGATCGTCCATACCCCAGTATAGCTTGTTCTTCGGTAAATGATCCAGAAGACTGACGTGTTTTGGAACGTTCTTTCTTATTTTCTCTGGATCCGGGTCCTGGATTGTGAGTGTGTTGATCTTTCCCGTTAGAGAAAGGCGTGGTTTTTTAGTGAATAATACATCTATGTAGTAACTGCTCCATTCTTTATTCACATCGATAGAAGAATTTGAAAATCTGATCTGATGTTTTTTCTGATCTACCAGTTTAACTATGGCTTCATCGGCTCCCGCCTTCAAAGCGGTTTCAACTCCGACCTGCAACAATTCCTCATCAAAAATTTCTCCTACCATAACTATCACCCCACCCTCACGTTTCTGATCCTCAGATAAGGTCCCCCAGTGGAAACGCTCACCGGCTGCATGGGATCGCTCTTACCGCAGAAGTTCATCCTGGATTCGTAGTCTTTTGAAACACCCTCTATGCTTTTTAGGAGTGCTGGAGTTGTAAGTTCTAGTGCGGGGCGCTTGACCATCTGGTCAGTGACCTCTCCGTTCCGTATTAGATATGCTTCCAATCCTACGTATTTACTGTGGTACCGTCTATCATCTATGTTCCACTCGGTGAAACTCTCGATAAGCAGACCCTTTTCGATATCTTCTACTAGCTCTTCTTTAGTGTGGTCTCCGGGTTCAAAGAAAGTGTTCGACATCCTTGGAATGGGTTCTCTACTATATGAGGAGGAACGAGCAGCACCGTTGGAACGGGTACCGAATCTAGAAGCGAACTCACGGTTAAGAAGGAGTTCGTTCAACCGCCCGTTCTTGATCAGGTATCTACTTCGGGCTTCGACGCATTCGTCGTCGTAGATATAGAAACCCGGACTTTGATCGATAGTAGGATCGTCTATGACTGACACATCTTCGCTTCCCAATTTGATCTCAGACTGGTTTAGATCTACTGGATCTTTGTTATCGATACCAAAAAATTCATCGTAAAATGATCCTCCCGCCTGTGCCTCTTCTCGACCGATTATCCTATCGCCCTCACTGGGATGTCCTACATTCTCATGTGCCATTATCCCGGAGACTTCGGGTCCCACTACCACGTCAATATCTTCGTTGAAAGGGATATTCTGGGCATTTTCTACGGTTTTGACAAGTTTTTCACTTTCCCTGCCTACTAAGTCATGCACGTTTTCCTCTTTGAGCCATTCCCATCCCGCACTTCCACCTAAACCTAACATCCTCTGCTCACTAGAATCTTTGACCTTCGCGTTAAGTATAGTAAATAGTGATATGAACGATTCGTCGGATTTTATTTTAGAACCCTCCGAGTTGACTATGTACTTATCCATGGAGTTTGTGTGGAGGAAGAATATCCTGTTCTTTATCCTGTTCCTGAACGAAAATTTTTTAGAACCTGCTTCTTTGACCCTTTTATCTAAACGTTTTACATAATCTTGTTTCTCTTCCCTAGATATATCCTCGAAAGGAACTTCAACCGGGGCGATCCAATTGTCTTGAACTGTTTTCTCTTTTGAAAATTCGATAGGTATTTCTCTTTTACTAAGTCCTGCCATCTTAGAGATCGATTCGATCCTATCTTTGACCTCATCTTTGGTCAAAACATCCACAGATCCGAAACCGACACATCCGTCCACAAGAACCCTTATACCTAACCCTCTGATGGGTTTTTCCTGAATACTTAAAAACTTACCATTCCTAGCAAAATAGTTCTCGTTCATGGAGGTTACGAACCTAGCTTCTACATAATCAGCCTCTAAAGATTGACCATACTCTACAGCAAAATCTGCAAGGGTTTTTCCATCCATATTCCTCTCTAACCTCTAGAACGAAAGATGATTATCGTATATTTATTGATTTTGTGAACCACCTGAATACTTATCTGTAAATTCCTTTCTGTATTTACACCTATACCATCTCAAAATAGTTGGGCACCAGTAATACGAAATTGTATATCCCGTGAACCAGGATCGGAACCACGATGTTGTTCGTACGTTCATACAACCAACCCATTATCCCACCGATGACGACGATAAGTAATGTCGACAGTATTATTGGAAGGATATCTCCACCGTAGTTGAGAAAATGGAGGGAACCAAATAAAAGGCTTGCAGTTGTGATCGCAGGGATTGGAGTAAAATGTTCACGGAGTTTGCCTTGGATGGCCCCTCTGAATAAAAGCTCCTCAGCCGGGGCAATTAGTACTACAGACAGTATCGCTAGAACTATCAAAAATATCGGACTGGTCTCAGCGATCTCTTCGAGAACGGATTCCGGCATAAGATCGAAGTATAACAGCAACTGGGAAAATCCAATTGCAGTAGCCAGCGCGATAACTATCCCTCCTCCGATGTGAAACAGATCTGATCGAGATGGTGCCTCAAATGGGACAGTCACTTTCCGACGACGTATGTAGATATATGCTACTATCAGGAATCCCACTTGACCAAAAACTGTAGCGCCGCCGAGTGCGAAAGTTGAATCGACTCCATATCCCAACACAACCAATGACACGATAAAAACGACACCCATCGCCAAAGATAGGAGCAAGGCCATGATGGTAACGCCGATCACTTCCAATATCATCAAAGATGGTGATACGTCTGTTTCAGACATGCTCACCTCCATAATACAAATAACAATTATAGTTTATGTTTTCGTTTTATGGAGTCTGTCAACTTTCAAGAATTTAGTGATATCGGAGATTTGACAGAACAGCTCAAGTTCAAGGAAACATACATACACCCGCTTGGATCCCTGTGATTCGCCAGATCGTTCCCTGCGTAAGTGTACATGTTCGGTCCCTCTTCTAATCCCATGGGATCTACTGGGAGTCCATAAGAATCCCGAAAAATCGCTGCTGATGAACTCGTTCTCCGTAGGCGAGTACATCCTAGCTCGGTGGTAGTACTGACAGGATTCCTCGTCCAATCTTCTTCCGGTGTACTGATATGGGTTGTACACGCTTTCTACTTTCAATCTGGGACTGCCGAATGGGGTGTATCTGTATTGATTGACTACTTCTTCATCTGAGTTGATCAGTTCAGTAACGCTGCCTTGGCAATTGTATAAGTACTAATATTTTGTACCGTTCACTTCGATGCTTATAGGATGATCGGTGAGCATGTTCTTCTTATTTTGTCGTAGCTGTAAGTTTTATCATCAGACCTTACAGCATGTTCTCATCATCATATTCGTTCTGCACGGTATTAACGACTTCACTTTCTATCAGATGCTTCATTTATATTATTTTTATATCATTGTTTTTAAAATCTGTATATCAATCATTTTTATGTTTTTTTATCATTTTATCTACACCTAATATATACATTATCACAGCGCCAATGGTTCCACCAATCATCATTGATAGTGGAAAATGTAAATCTCGGTGGGATATCGATGAGGCAATAAAAATACCTATATTCCAACCAAATATAAATATCGCAAGAAACTTTGTTCTTTTTGATATCTTCATATCACACCACACATCCTATATTATCCACATACTTCGTTTTGCGCATACGTACATCTGCACAAAGAAGGCCTACTTTGGCCTCACAACTCATACCAGCTTCTTCATACTCACCAAAACAAAGGTCTGCACATGTATCAACATCATGGTACCACCTACACTCATCCCAGCTATCGTAACTCCATTCATCAGGGCAAGTGTCGCCTACACTACCACCACCGCCGCCGTTGGGTTGCATCGGTGGCGAACTCATCAGCTCTTCGATCTCATCTAACTCATCTTGCATGCATTTGTCATCCGTCGGAGTTTTCTGCACGTATGTGTATCTGCTCATACTAAATACACTGGACACTTCGTTCTCACCTCGTTATCCGATCATTATATGTCTTTTTGATTGAATCCTGAGATTCCCTGATAGAACGTAATAATGGCGATTACAGTAAAACCAACATATAAAGGTAGAAAGGTATATCTCCAGTTTCTAGGCATAGATAATACATCAATTCTAACTAGAATATACAAGCTAATATGGTGTATGGATATTATAAAAGACACTATTAGTTTTTGTATATGTCGTTCAAGTTTTAACATTCATAAGCACCTTCAACAAATAAACAGCCTGTGTACACGGCTACCGGTGCAACAGAAGCACCTATTATGCATCCTTTAACACATAACGGCCATCCAGGATCTGTCACTATACAACCAACTCCACAACCTATAATTATACTCGCATAATAAACAGGATGGCTTGTTTGTTCATCTACACAATCCCAATATTCATCAGTTAATTCACATAGGCCGCCACAACTGCCGCTGTAATCACAGACACAAGAACAATATTCCTCATCCCATCCATTATTTTGTAAACATTCATCGTAAGTTAAATATACTCCGTATGGACAAGTGTCACTCCAGCCACCGCCGCCGTTGGGTTGCATCGGCGGCGAACTCACCATTGAGACATCTTCTGCAGAACTTGACGAGTATTACGCAGCCAGGCATCAGAGTGTGGTGCCAGGCTCGTATGTACCGCCGCCGTTGGGTTGCATCGGCGGGGGACTCATCAGCTCTTCTTCCCCTCGCTCTCTCGGTCCGTCTCTGCCATCGTACCCAGCTGATCCGCATCCCGTGTCATCATCTGTCTCGCTCGTGTACTCGGTCAGATCGCTCCAGTCATCCTCGTCCATCTCGGCGAACCATTCCATGAGGTCGATCTCCGACTCGAGCTTCGGACCGTCTTCTAATCCCAATGCTTCTACCATCAGTTCCTCGATCTCTTCTAACTCTCCTTCCGTAAGGTTGTACGAAGTGGGCTCTTCCTCCTCTACAGCATCTTTCTCGACGAATGTAGTGTAGATGTCGTCCTCTCCTTCAGCCTCATATCCTTCCGGACCCTCTGCAGTGCTTTCAAACATGATAGAAAATCCAGCTATCATGATCAAGGAAATCACTATGCAGGTTGTCACCTTTATTGTCCCTTTTTCCATGTTCAATCCCGAGCGGTGTAAATTAAGGATAGTATATATATTTTTCTAGAAAAATTTCTTAGGATTTCTTAGGTGTCTAGAGTCTTTTCTTTAAATATATATGGTTGTATAGATACATAAACTATATATACCGAAATTTTTTATCGGGGTATGGTGTGCAATATATGGTGAAGATTAAAAATAAGATAATAGTATGGGCTACCGTATGTCTTATCTTACTTATTTCGGGTATGGCTATCGATCATGATGACGGGGTCGAAGAAAAAGTTCATCTTTCTACCCATGTAGAACAACTTACATCTGATGATTACATCGAACATGGGCCTATACGGATAGATAACGACCAGGATTTTGTAGAACAGGATTGGGCAGGGAGTGGATATATTGACGACCCCTGGATGATCGAAGGATATGATATAGATGCAGGGGGATACGGCTATGGCATATACATAGGCAATGTGTCAGACCACTTTGTCGTAAGAGATTGTTATATATATAACGCGTCAGGAATGGAAAAGCCATACTTTTCAAACACCGGTCTATACCTGAACAACGTCGAGAATGGAATGATTACTGATAATATACTGGAACGTCATGAAAAAAAGGGGATCTGGCTCAAAGACTCGAAGAACACCGAGATTTCCAACAATATCTTACAGAACAACAGTGTCTACTCGATCCGTATCGAAAACTCCTTCAACAACGACATCGAAGAAAATCAACTTTTGGACAATTACCGGGGCATCTACCTTTACGATTCCAGTAGCGATAACAACGTTGTTGATAACTATGCAGAGAAAAACGATTTCGGTATAAGCCTAATAAATTCTTATGATAATATCATCAAATATAATACCGGGTTTAACAACACTGTAGGTATACAGCTTTATGAATCGAACTCTAATTTGGTTGAAGAAAATACTGCAGAAAAAAACGATTATGGTATCAGTTTTGCGGGCTCGATAGAAGAAAATAATGTTACAAGCAACGAACTCTTACATAATGAATATGGCGTTTACATATCAGACTCTAAAAATCAGCTGATCGAAGATAATATCTTTGAAGGGAATGGAGTGTTCATAACAGGTGAAAAATTAGCTCATTGGGACACCCACACGATCTCTACGGATAACTCTGTTGAGGGAAAACCCATTTACTATTACCACAGCGAAAGAGGAGGTACGGTCCCATCTGATGCCGGACAAGTGATATTGGCCGACTGTAAAGACATGGTCGTCGAAGATCTCGAAGTCAGTAGTAGCTCTGCAGGGATCCTAATGGGGTTTTCATCCAACAACGATATCGAAAGGAATGAATTAACAAACGGCCTTTACGGTATCTATCTATACAATTCCCAAAACAACGATATCTTAGATAATGATATCAACTCGAACAGCCGTCATGGGATCCGACTAGAGTCCTCAAACCAAAACTCAGTAATTGATAACACCGTCTCACAAAACCTAGAAGACGGTATCCACGTTAAAGGGTCAAATGAAAACACCGTCTCAAATAACATCATCACGGAGAATGAGTACCACGGGATACATCTTTCAAAGTCAAATAAAAATCATCTTGCAGAAAACTCCATAACAAACAACTTCGGCTACGGGGTCTCATTCTCCAACTCAACTGGAAATGCGGTCGAAAAAAACTCACTATCTAACAACGACTGGGGCGGGGTAATATTTTCAGACTCCAAAGAACACTCTTTAGAAGAAAATGAGATGACCGAAAACGGGATCATTATCTGGGGCGACCTGTTAGAGTACTGGGATTCACATTCGATAAGTACAACCAATACAGTTAACGGCAGGCCGGTCTACTATTGGACGGATAATCATAATCAAAGTGTTCCATCAGATGCGGGTCAGATAATCTTGGTCGGGTGTGAGAATATAAAAGTAAAAGATCAAGACCTTAGTCAAGGATCGGTCGGTGTACAACTCGGCTTTTCGTCGAAAAACACCATAACATCTAACAACGTCTCAGGGAACGATTGGTGCGGTATCTCACTCAAAAACTCAGATAACAATATAATTAAGGAAAATACTGCATCTAGGAACGGAGAACATGGAATACATCTTTCAAGTTCCAAAAATAATGCCCTAGGAAAGAATACAGCCAATTCTAATATCAACGCGGGGATATCTCTCCGATCATCTCGATCAAATCTCATCAATAATAATACCCTTTACAACAATAATCCAGGTATATCACTAGATCTTCGAAGTAATGACAACACTATTTACCATAATAACTTTATAAAAAATCTAGTTCAGGCTAGAGATCACGGCGATAACCAATGGGATAATGGTTACCCCATCGGGGGTAATTACTGGTCCGATTACGATAAGGAATATCCGGATGCTGGAAAAGTCGCTGATGGAGATATCTGGGTCACCCCATATAGAGGAGAAGGGTTTGTAGACGATTATCCCCTGACCGAAGCGACCGACGCTGACGAAGATTCACCTACGCAAAACAATATAACGACGTTTGTGATACTGATAGCCATTATCTTAACCGTGATCATGATTGTAACTTGGATGAAAACTAAGAGGGGAGAGAAGTCTGTAGATGAAGAAAAGTGAATCAAGTATAATGGATAAAAAGATCATCAAAAATGTCCTAGCACTGGGAATCGTGATCGTTATCATCGGATCTGTTATCTATACCCTGCAGTCTAGTGTACCCGAGGATGATGAAGATATTGGAACAGGTATAGAAGACGATCCAGATAAAGTGACGGTATATTGGTTTTGGGACGAGGATTGCCCGATCTGTGAGAAACAACGGCAATATATTGATGAATTGGAAGAAGATGACGATATCGAAGTGAAGAAGTTTGATATCTATGGCAATACCGAAGACAGAAAGGTGTTTCAAAAACTGGTCGAAATCTACGATGTGCCCATAGCCAGTGTTCCAACTACTTTCATCGGTGATGAGTACTGGGTAAGTTTTGACGAAGGGTATAGGCAGGAAATGGAAGATGCTATCGAAAGTTGTATGGAATCTGATCAATGCTCTAGCCCGGGAGAAAAGCTGTCAAACAATTAAATTTGAATGGGCTAAATATGCAAGTTCGATTTAAAACGATTAATCATGATAAAAAAAATTCAAATAAAAAGGAAAACGATCTTGATAGCACTTCTTATCGCGGTGATCCTACTATCCGGGATATCATTAGTCGAAGGGTCTACAGGATCCGAACCGAACGATACTTATGATCTACCTATAGTCGGCGAAGTAAGAGGTGATGCCTATCCGCTGGTAGTCTTAACAGTCCTTATAGCCTTTGTAGATGGGCTCAACCCTTGTTCTATCTGGGTCCTGTCTTTCCTACTTGGGATAGTACTATACTCTGGAAAAAAGGATGTCATCATGGTAGGTCTTACTTTTTTGATAGTTACAGCCTTAGTTTACGGACTCTTTATCGCCGGTGCCCTCACTATATTTCATTTTATTGCTCACCTCTTTTGGATAAGGATGATAGTTGCTGTTATAGCGATAATTTTTGCTTCCGTGAGTATCAAAGATTTCTTCTGGTTCAAGAAAGGTATATCGTTCACTATACCCGACAGATACAAACCTGGGATATACAAGAAAGTACGAGGATTGATGAAAAAGGAGGATTCTTTAACTCTGATAGTAGCAACTACCGCTATGGCTGCAGGAATAGCACTGGTCGAACTTCCTTGTACAGCGGGATTTCCAGTTATATGGTCTCAGATCGTGGCGGAGAGAGCACTTGAAACTCCGGTGTACATAGCTTTTTTGATATTATATATTCTCATATATCTTTCCATAGAGATGATCATATACTTCAGTGCTGCTCTGCAGATGAAGAGATTCGATTTTGGTAAAAAGGAAGGACGGATCATAAAACTAGTCGGAGGCTCAATAATGCTTATACTGGGACTGATCATGCTCATAGACTACACTATGATGGAAGACCTAAGATGGACTCTGATACTTTTTGCTCTGACTATATCCGTAACACTGATAACTGCCAAAATTTATATGATCCTCGGCAAATTCGATGAGGATTAGAAAGAGCCAACCTGTTGAATGGTTTCAAAGTTTATTTTATATGTGAATTTTTGAACCCTCAAGTATTTCGCTTTTCACACTTAGATCATTTCCACAGCCCGGCTGGTCGTTATGTTGATAAACTATCTACTCATCACCTTTCAGGTAGATATCCCCAACCCTCGTCAAGGATATCCTGAGTTTCTTGTTATGCCTTTCAGTATAAACCAGGCCGTTCTCTTTCAATTTTTCTAACCTGTACTGTACGCTGGACCTTTCGATACGCTTTTTTCTTGATCTATTGACCTTAAGAACCAGTTCCTTTATCGAGTCTACCCCGTCACTGGATTTCAACACTTCGAGTATGTATCGATCCCTGTCGGTAATATTCTTTACCGGGAAGATGGGGATTTCTTCGTAATTTTTCAAACCCATAGCTGTCCCATTCTCTAAAAATTGTTCCCTGAGTTCCCTCAACTCTTCTACATTATTTTCGACATCCGCCAGCCTATCGATGATCTTGGGGATTAGGTAATCATCAGGGGATACGTAAAATATCTCTATATCAGCCTCGTTTTTCATCATGAAGGCGGCACTCATCATGGCTACCAGAGTGAGTTTGGGTGCGGACGAGATGTTCATGTATATCTTTTTATTGTGATGTGATTGGTTTTTCAAGATCTTCAAAACTTTAGAATACACATCGTCGAAATCGTATATATTCACACGATGGATATTGATATCGATAGGGTTCTCCTGTAGTTTTTCGATGAATTGTTTAGCTAAGTCTTTAGAATCCCTGTAGGGTGAAGATTTTGACCTCAGTAAAACCAATCTATCGACGGGATATCTGTTCAACATCGGTTTAAGGATCCTGTCGTACTCAAAACCACCAGTAACTATATGCACTCCACTTCCTTTGGCCTTCATACAGCCTTATGTAATACCACAACCCTTTTTAAATATTTCCAGTTGCCATTGAAAAAAACGGGGAGTATAAATAGGATCAACCATCAAATAACGGACCATATCATTACATATCGGTATGAGGGGTTATGAGCCGGCAGCCATCCTAGAAAGCCTTACTATTGTCTATCCCTCTTCTTTTGGTGGACTGCCGTCACGATGATTGCTACGATTAGGAAGATAGGTAGGGTAAATCCTGGTATACCATCCTTTTCATCTACCTCATCTTTTTCTTCTTCATCTACCTCAACGTTCCAACCTTCCTCTTCAAGGATCTGCTTATTTTCCATACCATCGGAAGAAGGAACAGAGTTTCCGGTTAGATATACTTCAGCCTCAATTTTATCCTCTAGTTTTAAACTTTCGACTAGATCGGATAAAATATTGTCAATATCTTCGGATGATAGATCATTTTCTGAGATGTTTAAAACATCAAAAACATCTTTATAATCACCGAGGTTCGGTTGAGTTGAAAAAGCGTCGATTCCGTAATGATTAAATTTATTGTCCTGCAGTTCTACCCTTTCTAGATCAGTAAGACTAGACAGTTCAGAAGGGATCTCTCCCGATAACTCGTTCGAATTTAGGTTTAACAATTTAAGATCTGAGAGGCCCCCCAGTTCCGGCGGTATCTCTCCAGACAATCTGTTGGAACCTAGATCTAACTTTTTAAGCTTATCGAGGTCACCTATTTCATGTGGGATCTCACCCGACAGCTCATTGCCGTTCAAATCTATCCATTCAAGCTTTGAGAGTTCTCCCAGCCAATTAGGTATATCTCCAGAAATTTCGTTATCACTCAGACGGAACCATTCGAGGCTGGAGAGCCCAACGAGTTCTGGTGGTATCTCATCAACGAGATGGTTAGAGCATAATTTAAACCATTGGAGGTCTGAAAGCCGTCCTAGTTCTGGTGGTATCTTCCCTGACAGTTCATTAAAGCGCAGATCTAAGTATTCAATATTCGAAAGATCTCCCAGTTCCGGCGGTATCTTCCCCTCCAATCTGTTGGAATCTAGATAGAAACTTCTAACGTTCGAAAGATCTCCCAGTTCTGGTGGTATCTCTCCAGATAGCCCGTTGTCAGTTAGATAAAACCGTTCTATGTTCGAGAGTCTCCCTAGCTCCGGTGGTATCTCTCCAGACAACTGGTTTTCTCGTAAGTCTAGATATTCCAGGTTATTAAGATCACCTAATTCTGACGGTATCCCTCCATCTAAATCATTAGCTCTAAGATACAATCGTTCTAGATTCGAGAGTTTTCCCAGTTCAGAGGGGATATCCCCAACTAGGCTTTTATAAGACCAATCTATTTTTGTAACATCTGAGTATTCTTCTATCTCCACCACGAACTCTCTTTTATCGAAATCTCCATAGTCGCTCCAGTCAAAATCCACATAACCCGTTTCGATCTTTTCTAAGAGTTCACCATCACCATAGAATGTCCATGTCGGTGTCTTGTCTTTAACCATCGATATATATAAACCGAGTTCATCCTCACCGTATTCGAACGTACCGAAATCTACACGTCTACGGGCCGGGTCAACGTTTTGAACTTCTAGGTCTGATTCGGTACTCGTTGAAGAGGCAAGACTGACGATCAGAACACTCGAAACTAGTAGTATCACCATGGTAATTGCTAGAATGTTTTTAATTTTTACAAACATCATAGTAACTCTAAAAAATGTAATATATTAATTATCTTTGGTATTCTTGTTACAGCCTCATCAAGCCAAATACATAGTAACTCAATTTTTCCGTTGAACATCAGATCACGAGTAGAGTCATGGAGTTTATAAAACTGTGAACTTCTGGGAAGTAGGTTGAAGGGTCAGTGTATTGATAGTGATCTTAACACCTAAGATGCTTCATTGTACATAGGTCGGTATTTTTATTTCCCAGCGCTCACATCACGAACATCACGATACCCTGTATTTCCAGCGAAGTCATTGCTAGACCAGATATTGGATCTTTTCATATTTCCTCAAACTCGTCGATGACTTTCTTAGCTAACTTATAGTTGTTTCCAGGGATGATATGTATACCTAGATTCACCTCGGACGAGTCATCTTTTAAGGAATCTCTGATGTAAGTGAAAGTATCCACAGCTATTTTCACGGCAGCTGAATCTACATCTCCCTCATTTCTAACCTTTTCTCTTACCTTCTCTGGAACATGAACTTCCGGTATGTTTTCATGTATATAACTGATCTCCTCAAAGGATGAAACTGGTCGTATACTTACCAATATCGGTGGACAGCTCTCTACTTCTTCAACAAGTCTTTTTATGAACTTTGAGATCTTCTCTTTATCATATGTGATCTGTGTTTGTAAAAAATCAACTCCCGCCTCGATCTTTCTTTTCGTATATCTGATCTCCCCTTCTCTACCTGGGATCACTACCCCTCCTACTGTAAATTCTGTAGGATTATCTATGTATTTCTCATACTGGCTATTCGGATCATCAGAAGCTGATTTTGAGTAATCGGGCATCAAAAATCCCTGGTTTAGGTATTTCTTGATACCCTCTATCATCTTTAATGAGTTCATGTACTTGGGTGTATGTTCCTCTTTGTAGTCCCCGATACCGTGATCGCCTGAAACCACAAGTAAGTTATTTATCCCCAAGCTGTCCGCCCCTAAAAGCCACCTTTGGATCGAACTCAATGTTGAATTCTTACATGTGAGATGCGCTATCGGCGAAATAGAATAGTTCTCGACCAAGTTATATGAGATCGGTAACGGGTCGATGTGAACTTTTCCTATCGGGTTATTGCATATATTCATGTAGGTAACTCGGTCAAAAATACCTAAACTAGAGAGGCGCTCAAAGTAATTCTTTAAATCTGATCCCCTGTACGAGGGGGCCTCTAGAGTGATCACTTTATTTTCCTTTTCTAGATCTTCTTTGAGATTCTTATGGATCATTGTTTACACCTATAACTTATTATATATCAGTTTTAATTTATGTCAGTCACAAACTCTCCTTTGAACATGTATCTTAAAAACAGTTCTATTTTTCTACCCAACTTATCTGTTTCTATCAGGAAGGCGTCATGACCATATTTACTTTTTATAACATCGTGGATAACGAAATTTCCCGCTTCTTCAAATACATTTGACAGGTACTCAGATTCGTCAACTGTGAAATGCCAATCAGAATCGATGGAGATTATATTTGCCAGTCCATTAAAATTTTCAACCGCTTCTATATCATTTGAATAACCCTTTGAAAGGTCATATCTGTGCATTGCATCCGTGATATACAGGTAAGAATTCGGATCGAACCTATCTATGAATTTTTCTCCCTGATAATCTAGATAACTCTCTATCTTGAAGTCGTTGGTCTCATTGTTTTTTTGCTCTTCGACCTTTTCTCTACCAAATTTTTCTTCGATACTGTCCCTTGAAAGATAAGTGAGATGTCCGATTTGCCTGGCGATCTTTAACCCGAATTTGGGTGTATGTTTTGTACCATAATACGAACCTCCATTCCAATATGGATCCGACCTTATGGCGTTCTGAGATATACAACCAAAACCCAGCATCAATGGAGAAACCCTCGCTCCCGTAGCGATGGGTACGATACTCTTTACCAAGGAAGGATATCTCTTAGACCACTCTAAGGTCTGCTGTCCTCCTATACTTGCACCTATAACAGATTTTATCTGATTTATATGCAATTTATCGATGACGAGTTTTTGAGATCTTACCATATCTCTGATGGATATCTTGGGAAAATCTAATCCGTACTCCTCACCGGTATCAGGGTTGATAGAAGAAGGACCGGTCGAACCATAGCAGCTCCCCGGTATATTGATACAGATTACAAAATATTTGTTTGTATCAATGTATTTCCCCGGACCTACCATATCTCCCCACCATCCTTTTTTATCATCTTCACAGTGTTTTGCTACATGTGAGCTGTGTGTGAGAGAATGACAGATCAAAACTACATTGTTCCTAGCGTTATTCAGATTGCCATATGTTTCGTAAGCCAAAGTCAGGGGTATGTTTTTACCACCTTCTAGTTCGAAACTGTCAACATCGATTTTTTTTATGTACTTTGTAATAATATTATCACCTCATATCTTATTTAAAGCTCTCTTGAGATCCTTCTTGATATCTATCGGGTCTTCGATACCCACGCTGAATCTGATCAGATCATCAGTAACTCCCGATCTCTTTTTTTCTTCTTCATTCAATTGTCGATGGATAGTACTTGAAGGATGAATTATCAATGATTTTGTATCTCCTAGATTAGCACTGAAACTGATAAGTTCGACTTCTTCTATCAATTTCTTACCGGCTTTGTATCCCCCATCGAGACCGAAGGTAAGGACGGCCCCGTAACCATTTTTAAGATATCTGCTCGCTGTGCTGTGAAATGTATGATCCTCCAGTCCGGGGTAACTTACCCAGTTTACTTTCTCATGCCCCTTCAAAAATCTAGCCAATTTCTCTGCGTTACTGCAGTGTTTATCCATCCTCAAAGAGAGGGTTTCTAAACCAATCAGATTTAGGAAACTGTTGAAAGGACTAGGACATGCTCCAAAATCTCTAAGACCTTTACATCTGCAGTATTCGATGAAGGCTCTCTCTTTGAATTGTTCATAAAATGACAGACCATGGTAAGAGTCATCCTCCTTGTAGAACTGTTCAAATTTGGCTTTTTTCCAATCGAAGTTACCCGAGTCTATCACTATTCCGCCGATGGCATTACCGTGACCGTTGATCCATTTTGTAGTGCTGTGCCAAACGATATCAGCACCGTGCTCGATAGGTTTGCATAAGTAGGGGGTGGCGAAAGTATTATCTACAACTAAAGGCAACCCATTTTCATGTGCGATCTGTGATATTCTTTCAAAGTCGGGAACCTCTAGCGAGGGATTACCGATAGTTTCAAAATGAATACATTTGGTATCCTCATCTATTTTATTAACGATATCTTTTTCTTTGTCAGCCATCCTGACTTCTATACCGTACTCTGGCAACCTTTGAGTGAACAGAGTGAAAGTTCCGCCGTATAGTTTAGAGGACGAAACAATATTGTCACCTTTATCCGCCAGAGAGGAGATTATCAGATTGATAGCTGCCATGCCGGAAGAAGTAGCGACGGCTCCGACACCGCCTTCAAGGTTCGTTATCCTATCTTCAAATACACGTGTTGTAGGGTTTGATATCCTTGAATATATATCACCGGTCTTCTCTAATGAAAACAGGTCTGCAGCTTCTTCAGTATCTTTGAAAAGATATGAAGCTGTAGAGTGTATCGGTGTGGTGCATGAAACTGAATCATCGTCATGATCTTCGGAGTGTATCGAATGTGTATCAAAGTTGTATTTATCATCACTCATCTATTTCACCTCTTCCAAGATAGCCTCTTGAATGCAGCAGTTCGGCGTTCAACACACTGGCTCCGGCTGCTCCTCTTATAGTGTTATGTCCTAGAACTGTAAATTTGTAATCCAGTATACTATCTTTTCTTACCCTTCCCACATATACAGACATCGAGTGATTGTCCTCTAAATCTACCCGGGGTTGAGGTCGATCCTTTCCTTTACACAGTACGACCGGTCTTTTCGGAGCACTCGGTAAATTTAATTCTTGAGGAACGCCTTTGAAGTCTTTCAAACATCCTTTCAATTCCGATAGTTCGGGTTTTTCACTGGTTTCGATAGAGACGCTTTCAAGATGCCCGTCACTCACATTTACCCTGTTGCATGAAGCACTGACCGTTAGATCATCCCTTTCTATTCCATCATCATCCAGTTTCCCAAATATCTTAAGCATCTCTTTCTCTATCTTTTCCTCTTCTCCTGGGATATAAGGTATCACGTTATCCGCAGCTTCTAAGGCTGCGACTCCTCCGTACCCTGCACCTGAGAGGGCCTGGAGTGTTACTACGTTCACCTTATCGATACAGAACCTATCGTAGATGGGTTTTAGGGCAAGTGCCAATTGGATGGTAGAACAATTTGGATTGGCTACGATAAAACCCTGATCTTTCTCTTCGACCCATCTTTCTACTAACTGTACATGATCTGGATTTACCTCAGGGATGACTAAAGGGACACCCTCTTCCATCCTGTGCGAACTGGCGTTGGTCAAAACCACATGCCCCCGTTCGACCAGCGATCTTTCTGCTTCTCCCGCTACTCTAGAAGGTAATGCAGAGAAGACCACCTGACAATCGAGATCGTCGTCAACTGCGCTTACATTTTTTCCTTTAACCTCTTTCGGTATCCTTTTTATCTTATTCTCTACTGCATCTTCATAAGCTTTGTTTACTGATTCTTCGCTAGCTACCAGTTCAGATATTTCGAAATACGGATGGTTGTTAAGCAGTTGTACGAACCTTTGTCCTACTAAACCAGTAGCTCCTATGATTCCAACTTTCATTTTATCACCTCTAAAATGGTTTTTATTTTCTCGATATTGTTATTTTTAATAACTATATATAGTTCGTTTGATTCAAATTTAGAATTCAGTATCCTTACAGAATTCTTATTCAATTCATGAAGGATCTGGTAAAAGATGTCTGAAAAGCTTGGCAGGTAATTCGACTTTATCTCGATCAAGGAGATATCTGTTTTGTAACCTACTGCGAAGCTTTCGTCTTCCTCTCTCATGATATCATAGAGTAGACATAAATTATCGTCGAGCTCCTCCTCCTCTAGACAAAATGAATATGAGTTATCAGACCTAAAACTACAACATGGTTCTGTTAACCACTTACTAGCTATCTCTTTGTATCTATCAACATCTTTATCGTCTGAATGCGAGACCAGAGAGACCAATGCTTTTGTACCATATATATTCGCTTGTGTTATTACATCTATACTGCCGGTTATTTTCGTACCGCAGCTCAGAAAATCATCATTATCGTAATCAACTATCCTTACATCAGTATCTTTGCTCTTATACTTTAGAGCCTCAGGATTTATCACATCTCCACCGTTCAATCCCAGTTCGACGGCTCTATGTACGCTAATGTTTTCTATTATCTTATCAGATGTTCTGAAATTTGGATCACACCGTAATATACCCGGCACATCCTTTAATAAAACCACTTCAGATGCGTTCAGCAGTGAACCTATCAAAACAGACGTTGTGTCGGACCCACCTCTGCCGAGGGTTGTGATCTTTCCTTCTTTTGTTTTTCCAAGAAAGCCAGGTATTATAGGTATAACTCCTTTATTGATCAATGGTTTTAGTTTCTTTTCCAACTCAGATCTGGTTCTTTCAAGATCAACCTCGATATTGCCGTCTTTTTCGTATGTTATGATCGGAAAATGTTTTTCATTCACGTCGATGATCTTGGAGTCACGGCCCTTATGCTTCAATATCTTCTTGAAGATCCTACTACTGAGCATTTCTCCTTCGGAAAGTATCGAGTCTGAAGTACTGGGATCATCATCGATATTAAAATTTACAATATCGATCAGATCATCTGTAAGTCCATTTAGTGCAGATAAAACCAGTATGGGATGATACCCATCATCTAAGCATTTCTCTACTTTCTCTAGAGAGGTTCCTAAAGAATATCCATCCTTTAAACAAGAACCACCAATTTTCACCACTATAATATTATAACTATTTTCATGTGCCCGGGAGGGGCATAAATCGATCCCCCCTTCTATAATTCATCGTATCCCTAGCGAATTCGTTTTCCATGGTGATTGTAGTGGTCATGTTATCCGGTGATAAAACAAGCTATTATATAAATATTGTCATTTTTATTAATTTTGTACGATTAGAATAATACGAAATTGATTATTATTCGAATAATTTTTAATTATCTGTGATCTCACCGCTTTTTCCTAGATTTTACGAAAAGGTTAATACAACATTGAATCCTTAACTCCAAAAGATCAAAGAGCTGGATACGATGTTGATGGATTTCGATAAGTTGGTGAAAGAGATTAGATCAAGAAGACAGGAATTAGGTTGGTCCCAGAAAAAACTAGCGGATAGAGCCGGAGTTTCCCAATCTTTGATAGCTAAGTTAGAGAGGAAAGAGAACGTTCCCAATTACGAATCAATCAAGAAGATATACGATGTTTTACAGGAGAATAGGAAAAACGAATACGCTAAGGATTTTGCTCAGGATGATATAATATCGGTTGAGGTAGGAGACCCGGTGAGTAAAGCTGTTAAACTGATGTTAGAGAACGACTATTCTCAGATCCCTGTCAAAGAAGGTGATGACTATGTAGGGATGGTTTTGAGTATCGACATAGTCGATGAAGATAGGAACAAGGAAGTGGAAGAGATCATGAAACATTCCTTCCCGATATTACCTGCTAAAAGTCCTAAATCTGTAGTCGTAGAATTGTTAAAAGAAAAGAAGTACAACGCCGTTATGATCAAGGACGAAGACAATAGCTGGAAGATCGTTACCCCCGCGGATCTACTTTAAATGACTGATCTCTTGGATATCAATGTTCTTTTAATTTGATGAGAGTAGATGTGTATGATATACCGGGTGTTTCTCTTATCTTGTCTACCTTTTCATTCAGATCTGATATATCATAGGAATGTATCAGAGCTATGATGTCATATTCCCCTGATAATTCATAGACTTTTTCAGCGTGCTCCTTTACCTTTTTTGCTGCTTCTTTAGTTTGGGCCGGATCAGATTTTATGATCACCAAACCTTCCACCTCTGCACTGACCTCTATCGTAAATCTCTTTATCACCCCACTTTCTTTCAGCTTCTTCACCCTCTTTCTTATCGCGCCCTCGGTCAGACCGACCTTATCTGCGATATCGATGTAATTAGCTCTAGAATTTTCCCTCAATATGTCCAAGATATCCCTATCGATTTCATCCATGCAGATAAAATAGGTCGAAGAGGTTTAAATTTTACTATTTTACGTAATAAGTAATATACATACGATGTTCGTATAAGTAGTGGGAAAATTTTTTATACGTCGGATAAATGCAACATGATCGGTGGCAACATGAATATGTACAAAATATCCAAAACGGATTTGATAACGCATGTGAACGAAAGCCGTAGTGAAGAGTACTATAAAAATAATATGTACTCCCTAGGATACGATAGACGGTACTAAGATTTTATATTGAACTTACATCATTACCTACAGGATTGTGGAAAGATGAAGATACCAAAGTGTATGAGTACTCAACACCCGGATAATGTACATATCCCCTTCTTTGCTGAGAACTCTGAGATCGGTGGTGAAGATGAGATAAAAGAAGCGTATTACGCATTCTCACATCTTGGGGCTGATGAGCAGATGTGGGATTGTGAAGGGAAAGAAGCTGATAGTTATGTAGTGAAAAAGCTGCTCACAAGATACCAGGATTATTTTAGGGAAAATAGGATCGGAGAGGATGTTTCAATCACTTTGAGAGTACCAAACCCGGCGATCGAAAAGGCGGAGGCAAAGATACTCATCGAAACTTTAGAGAGTATTCCTAGGTCCTTCGATACCTCGAAACTGTTTTATGGTGACGATAAACCTCCGATATTCGAGGTGATCCTTCCCATGACGACTTCCGCTGCCAGCCTGGATAGGATATACAAATATTACAGAGATTTTGTGATAGGGAAGGAAACAAAATCCTTTGAAGGGAGTGGTATGAAGATCAATGAATGGATAGGTGAATTCAAACCAGACTTGGTCAACGTTATACCACTGCTTGAGGACCGGGAAAATATGCTGAACGTATATCATATCACAAAAGAGTATTTGAAAGGCAAGAATATTGAACATCAGAGAGTGTTTCTAGCGAGGTCGGATACCGCTATGAATTATGGAAATATCACTGCGATACTTTTAAACAAGATAGCTCTAGGGCGGATACAAAAACTATCCGAAGATACGGGGGTCGATATGTACCCCATTCTAGGTGTAGGGTCTGCACCTTTTAGAGGAAATCTTAGACCACAGACGGTTGAAAAAATCGTGGAAGACTATCCAAGCGTACATACCTTTACGATCCAATCGGCCTTCAAATACGATAATTCCCCTGAAGAGGTTAGGGAGGGGATAAGGAAGCTAAAAAGAAGAAGTACTAGTCCTCCACAGAACATAGACGAAGAAAGGAGTTTTGAGATCATCGATAGGTATTCTCGTGAATATCAAAAACAGATACCGTCATTGGAATCCGTTATCAATAGGATTGCAAAATATGTTCCTAATAGAAGGAAGAGAAAACTCCATGTGGGCTTGTTCGGTTATTCACGAGATATGGGGGGAATAACACTTCCCAGGGCTATCACTTTTACCGCTGCCCTTTATTCTATCGGATTACCTCCTGAAATCCTCGGTTTGAACGCTTTAAATGAAAGAGATTTGGATTATCTCCGAGACATATATATCAATTTCGACGACGATCTGAGGACTGCACTGAAGTTCTATAATCCAGACTGTCCCTTTATACCAGAAGAACTGAAGAGATCGATAGAACATACCGGAATCCAGGTGAACACCGATAAACAACACAAAGAGATCACTGATCAGGTAGTGGAGGCATTGAAAAAAGGGAATTACGACTTCACTTGTGATCAAATACAGAGGGCGGCTAATCTAAGGGGATTCTTGGGCTGAGAGAGTATTACCCTTTCTTTCATTCTTTTTATACCTCTCTGAGATTCCTTACACCTTATCCACGGTTTTTTAGGTTTGGGGCAGGAACAGGATCACGGACACCAAACTCTAACTTTGTACGTAATACCCCCTTATAGTAACTATCCCCAGCATGATCCTTCAATATGTCCAAAGTCTGCTCACTGATTTCACATATTCCGGCCAATAAATCTGTATAGGGAATCATGCCCCGAAAATTACGATATTATAATTTCTATTACGAATAACGTACTTTTATTTAGTAAATTATTTATAGATGTTTACTATACACGGAAAACAGTGGTATTATGGATATATACGAAGGATGCAGTACAGCCCTGATAACGCCTATGGACGATAATCGTAATGTCGATTACAATAAACTTAGTAAGCTTATCGAGTTCCAAATAGAGAACGGAGTCAATGGGATCTTAGCCATGGGTACAACAGGAGAAAGCGGAACACTGGATTGGAAAGAGCACAATGAAGTGATAGAGTTCGTCAACGAGCATACAGATAGTAAATGTGGGACCATCGGAGGAACGGGAAGTAACTGTTCCAAGAAAGCTATTGAAGCAACTGCTCATGCAGATGATATCGGAGTGGAAGCCGTTCTTTTGGTGGATCCGTATTACAACGGGCCTAGTTCTTTGGAGATAAGGAAAGAGTACATCGCCCCCATCGCTGAGAGATTCTCGGACCTACAGATAATACCGTACGTTATACCGGGTAGGAGCGGTACCCAATTATACCCCCAAGACCTAGCAATCCTAGCCTCAGAATATGATAATGTTCGGGCGGTCAAAGAGGCAACCGGCGATCTGAAAAACATGGAACTCACGAAAGAACTATGCGGCCAAGATTTCCATATATTATCTGGAGATGATGGCAAAACATTTGAGATGATGGCATCTGAAGATATATCAGCTAGTGGAGCTATATCTGTAGCTTCAAACGTAGTTCCAGGTTCGGTGCAGGAGATGATAGAAGCAGTACATTCCGGTGATATAGATAGGGCCTCAGAACTCAGAGAAGCACTAGACCCCCTTATCGGGATGGTTACGGTGACCACAAAAGAGGAAACACCATACGGCGAGGTGGTATGTCGTGCAAGAAATCCACTTCCTTACAAAACCCTGATGAATATCCTGGGCATGCCTGCGGGACCTTGCAGACCCCCTCTCGGGAAGATGACAGCTAAGGGGCTCGAAAAGGTGTTAGAGAGAGTTAGGCAGGTTTACAGTGAAAACCCGGAGATTTTGGAGCCCATAGAAGATTTCTTCTCCGTGGACCTAGACGAGAGACTGTACGACGATAGTTACTGTCGGGGTCTTTGTTATGATTAACATATGTGTAGCCGGTGCTTTAGGTAAGATGGGAAAAGCGGTGATACAGGAGGCCGAGGCGGAAGGACACGAAGTGGTAGGTGCGATCGAATCTGAAAGTCACGGATCGATAGGGAAAACTTTGGCTGAAGAGGGGATAGGTACCTCTGAAGTCGAGATAAACCCTCCTTCTAATATATCCGAGATGTGCAGTGAAGCAGATATCTATATCAGTTTCACCTCGCCCCAGGCGGAAGTATCTAATTTACCGAAGGTGGCAGGCACTGGAACTCCAGCGGTGATCGGTACCACCGGGTACAGTCCAGAGCAGATGGCGTTTATCGAAGAGAGTATATCCGATGAAGTAACAGCGGTTATCGCCCCAAATTTTTCGTTGGGAGTTAATTTACTTTATCGATTAGTAAAGTCTTGCGATATCTTGCCCGAGGACTACGATTTCAGCGTAATAGAGGCGCATCACAATGAAAAAGATGACTCTCCAAGTGGGACGGCTGCTAGATTGGTTGAATTAGTTTCAGATTTAAGAGGATATACTGAGACTGTTACAGGTAGAGAGGGGTATTCACCTAGAGAACAAAATGAAGCGGAGGTTTTGTCCGTTAGGGCCGGTGGGATACCTGGGATACACGATCTGATAATTGCGGGTCAAAACGAGATGATCAAGATCCAACACTGTTCATTCTCCCGTGAAGTTTTCGCACAGGGAGCGCTGCACGCCGCTGAATGGGCTATCAGACAGGATAAAACAGGGATATTTTCCATGGACGACGTTCTTACGAGTTTGAAAGGTGTAGGGTATGACTGAACGTGCCGTTATTAAATTTGGCGGGGCTGATCTTGCCAACGGTCGTAGGATCAAAGAGGCTGCTGAAAAAGTCGTACGATCGGGTTTTGATGAAATAATCGTAGTTGTCTCGGCCATGGGTACGACCACTGATAAATTGGTAGAACTATCAGATCAGATGGATGTTTGTGAAAAAGATTATGCCGAGATCGTTTCCATGGGAGAACGGACGAGTGCTAGGGTATTTTCATCTGCTTTGAAGGATCTAGGAGAACGATCTAGGTACTTAGTTCCAAGTCAAGAAGACTGGCCCATATTCACGGATAACCGTTATACTGCAGCTGAACCGGATCTAGAACAGTCCAGGGGGGCCTTCGAAAAGAATGTTGTACCGTCTCTCAGTGAAGATATACCGGTGATCTGCGGCTTCTTGGGAAAAGATACCGAAGGAAACACCACCACCCTGGGTAGAGGAGGTAGTGACACAACTGCTCTAGTAGCGGGAAACTGCATCGGAGCTGACGAAGTTATACTGGTTAAGGAAACCGAAGGCCTTCTAACAGGTGATCCCGATCTTATCGAGGGTAGCCGGTTCGTGAGTGAGATCCATATCGAAGAATTGTTCGCACTTGCCCACGGTGGTGCTGAGATAGTTAGATACCAGGGATTGAGATACAAACTACCTGGTCAAGTGTTAAGGATCGTACCCTTTTCTTCGGATGACCTGAGTGAAGGTGGTACTGAGGTTTGCGGTGAGTTTTCTTCGTGTAATATTTTAAATGAACAGAACGACCTTTCTGCCGTGACGGTCATATGTGATTTGAACCCTTACAATCTAAATTCCATATTCGCCGTGTTAAACCAAAGAGGGGACGTTGAAGTAAGCGGTATCAGCAGTGGTGAAAAATCGATCACGATATTTGGCGGTTTCGACGGAGAGGATATCGTTCGATATCTGCATCGAAATTTGGATTCTTTCAAAGCTATAACACATAGGGAGGATGTTTGTCTTTTAGAGGTCACTCATCCCAGGTTCGTTGATCACCCTGGATGGGTGGCTAGGATCACTAAGATGCTTTCATCAAGGGATATCAATATCATCGAGGTCACAACGAGTAAAGCGACCATCAATATCTATCTCGATGATGTATACATGAAAGATGCTATCAGTATAATCGAACAAATGTTTGTGAAAGGGTCGAAAGGTATGACTTTTAAAAAAGAAGAAAAAGGTGATTTAGTTGAGATATGAAGCAGCGATATTAGGAGCGACAGGAGCGGTAGGCCAGCGATATATAGAATTACTAGAAGAACATCCGTGGTTCGATGTAAGCGCACTAGCGGCTTCGGAGAGATCAGCGGGAAATAGATTCAGTGACGTATGCAGCTGGAAACTGAGTTCGGATATGCCCGAAGTGGTAAAAGACCTAGAGGTCGTTTCTACCTCTTTAAAGGATGTGAAAAAGACGGCTGATGTGGATTTTATATTCTCAGCCCTTCCCGGAGGTGTAGCCGGCCCTGTGGAAATTGAGTTTGCAGAAGAACTGCCGGTGATAAGTAAAGCCAGCGCACATAGGATGGCCCCCGATGTCCCGTTGATAATACCCGAAGTGAATCCGGAACATCTCAGGTTGATAGATAAACAAAGGGATGACAAAGAACGGTCTGGTTTCATCTCGACTGATCCCAACTGTTCGACCATCCAACTCACCATGACCCTCAAACCTCTGATGAGATTTGGTCTATCGGACGTGGTAGTAACTACGATGCAGGCACTAAGCGGGGCTGGATATCCGGGTGTAGCATCACTGGATATAGTCGATAATGTAATGCCGTACATAGCTGGAGAGGAAGATAAACTAGAATCTGAACCCCTCAAAATTCTGGGAGAAATCCGTGGTGAACGGATAGAATATTTAGATGCGGATATAAGTGCCAGTTGTAACCGGGTTGATGTAAAGGACGGTCATCTTGAAACGGTTTGGTTGAACTTAGGAGAACGGATCTCCAGGGACGAAGCGTTAGAGGCCTTTAAAAGTTTCAAAGGGCAGGGACAGATATCGGAACTTCCTTCAGCCCCAAGTGATCCGATATTGGTTAGGGATGAAGAAAACCGTCCTCAACCGAGATTGGATAGAGATGCCGGTGATGGAATGAGTGTTACTGTAGGGCGGGTTAGAAGTGATCCGATCCACTCGTTGAAATATCTCTGTTTAGGGCATAACACGATAAGGGGGGCCGCCGGCTCAGGTATACTGCATGCGGAACTCCTAGCCGAGAGGGGATACATATGAATGTACCTATGAACGGTGGAATTATGGATATGAAAATACTAGATATATATTCTGGAAAAGATGGACGTTTTGAGATCGAAGGAATCACTGCTGAGGACATCGTTGAAAAATACGGGACCCCCGTATACGTATACAGCGAATCGAGGATCAGGGACAATTACCGGAGATTATATGATTCCCTGACAGATAGATATGAAAAGGTGAATCTCTATTTTTCAGCTAAATCGAACACCAATATCTCGATCTTGCGGATATTGAAGGATGAAGGGGCAAGAGTAGATACGGTCAGTGTTGGTGAGATCTACTTGGCGAAGGAAGCGGGCTTCGATGCAGACGAGATACTGTTCACGGGTATGAATCTTAGAGACGATGAACTCGATTCTTTATTGGAGTCTGGTGTGAGGATCAATGTAAATTCTTTATCCATGTTAGATCGGGTGCTCGAAAAGAAGATACCCGAGCTGATCTCCTTCCGAGTTAATCTGCAGAAAGGAGGAGGTGCTCATCGTCATCTTATAACCGCTGGAAAGGATTCGAAGTTCGGTGTACTTGAAAGTAAGATCATCGATGCTTACAAGAAAGCGCTAGAAAGTGGTGTAAAAAGATTCGGGATACATACACACATCGGTTCAGGCATGTTAAAAACAGATCATCATCGACAGGCGGCGGAAAAGATAGTGGATATAGCCGGCAGGATCCATGAAGAGTTGGGTATAGAATTCGAGTTCATCGATATCGGTGGTGGTATCGGTATACCTTACACACCGGACGAAAGTGAGATGGACCTCGAAAAATTTTCCCGGGACGTCCTTGGAATTTTCAAAGACAAATTAGCAGAACATGAACTCGGAAAGCCCTACTTCTGTATGGAACCCGGTAGGTACATAATGGGTGACGCAGGGATCATCCTCACTGAAGTCAACGCGCTAAAAGATACTGTTAATAAACGTCTCATAGGAGTAGATGCGGGACTACATACCTTGATCAGACCCGCTATGTATGATGCATACCACCCCATAGCACACACCAAAAAGATGTATGGAAATGAGGATGAACTTGAGGAGTATGATGTGATGGGGCCGTTGTGTGAGTCGTCCGACTTTTTGGGGAAAGAAAGGAAGTTACCAAAGGTCGAAGAAGGCGATCTACTAGCGATCCTCAATGCGGGAGCATACGGCTTTACTATGACATCAAATTATAATTCTAAATTAAGACCTCCTGAGGTTTTGGTGAATAGAGGTGAAGACACCTTGATCAGGGAGGCTGAGAGTATGAAAGATCTTGAAAGGAAACAGAGTTTTTAATTAAGAGGTGAAAAATGATGAAAGCAGGAATAGTAGGATATGGAAATCTAGGTAAAGGAGTTAAAGCAGCGATAAGGCAAAATCCCGACATAGAACTCGTTGGAATATTTACTAGAAGGGATCCTAAGGCTCTTAAGGTAAAGAGTGAGGACGTTGATGTAGTGAATGTCGATCAAGCCGAAGACTACATATCGAAGATCGATGTGATGCTGCTGTGCGGTGGATCCGCTACCGATCTCCCCGTCCAGGGCCCAAAGTTCGCCAGCATGTTCAACACCGTAGACAGCTATGATAATCACGAGAGGATACCTGACTATTATGAGGAGATGAATCGGGTCGCCAAGGAAAACGGTACGCTGAGTGCAGTATCAATAGGTTGGGACCCTGGTCTTTTTTCGATGAACAGGATGTTAGCCGGAGCTATCTTACCCGAAGGACGTGACTATACATTCTGGGGTTCTGGTGTCAGTCAGGGCCACTCAGATGCACTTCGGCGTATCGAAGGAGTAAAAGATGCCGTTCAATACACGATCCCTATCGAAGAGACTATCGATAGGGTGAGAGATGGTGAAAACCCTGATCTAACGGCATCCGATGGGCACAGACGAGAGTGTTATGTGGTCGTGGAGGATGGTGCTGACAAAGCTAGGATCGAAGACGAGATCAAGAGTATGCCAAATTACTTTGAACATTATGAAACGAACGTAAATTTTGTGACAAAGAAAGAATTGAACAGGGATCATTCCGAGATGCCGCACGGCGGTTTTGTGATTAGAAGTGGAAGAACAGGTTTCGATAAAGAAAAGAATCAAACCTATGAATTCGGTTTAGATCTGGAAAGTAATCCTGAATTCACTGCTAGTGTCTTGGTAGCTTATGCACGGGCCGTGAACCGTTTGAGTAAAGAAGGAGCGGCAGGTGCTAAAACGGTCTTCGATATCCCTCTATGTTATCTATCGCCTAAATCAGATACTGAACTAAGAGCAGAGATGTTATGACCAGGTGATCACTGTACCATCTTAGGATTATATTTAGAGATATTGATATCTAATGGTTGATGATTTCTTTATCTTACAATAGCTCCGCATCCATGACATTGCATAGACATGCCTTTCAACTCGGTTGCACATCTTCTACACATACGAACTGTTCTATTCTTTGAAATATAATATAGCTAGGGGAAAAAATAACAGTAATAGGATAAGCATTGCACCCATGCTTCCATTAAATTCCTCGGTGTTTGTTGGTGTCATATAAACATAAGTACTTCTATTTACAGTTGGAACTGGTTTAGGGGGTGGCGTAGGAGGGAACTCTTATCCTTACCCACCAATTTCTTTGAAATTCCAGTAGAGCCGAAGGGCAGAAGAGTTAGGAGTGAACCTGTGGATACCTTGGGAGTGACCACAGGTTCACCCTATTGCGAAATTATACAGAATTCGTCAGAACTCTGTAGATCGATGGAAAACCCTTCGATTTTCCAGTAGAAACCGCAATACGTTAATTGAATTTGATCTATATCAATTTAACTTTTCGAATATTTACTTAACCGAGCTTCTTCTTAAATCTTTTTTATTTTGGGATGAAGCCTATGATCTTTATTTTAAGTAGACATACCATAAATTTGCCCAAATTTAAAGAAAAATGTAAAAATAAAGGAAAGGTTGTTGGGTTATCTTTTCTTCTTTCTATATCTGTATATCGCCACTAACGATAAGCTGAATAGCAGTATCATCAATGTAAATCCAGGAGTGTCGTTATCACCATCACTTTCTTCTTCAACAGTTATAGTCTCTTGATATTCATCAATGTTACCTGCTTCGTCAGTCACTGTTACGTTTACTGTATAATCACCGGCTTCTTCGTAAGTATGTGTAACGTTTGCACCAGTAGCCGTCGTACCGTCGCCGAATTCACACTCAATACTTTCGATACCCACGTTATCAGCTGATTCTGAAGCATCGACTGTTATCTCTTCACCTTCAACTAGATCACCGTAGATATCTACAGATACTGTTGGAGGTACATCATCTTCAACTGTCACCGTTATCGAATCACTATCAGAGTTACCTGATGAATACGTTACAGTTAGTTCAACTTCATAGGTACCTACTTCACTGAACGAGTGAGTAACAGATTCTCCTTCATACTCATCTCCTTCTATCGTCCATGTATAGTCTGTGATATTCACGTTATCTGTTGAAGAAGAGCCATCGAAAGTCAAGTCTTCATCTATACCTACTGTTTTGTCTTCTCCTGCATCCGCTGTTGGAGGAGTTGTGTTTCTATCACAGACCAAAAATGGATAGCCATCGTTGACATCTTCATCGATTTTCCAGATGTCTTTGGTGCCATCATCATCATTTGGAACCTCGACGAAATCCCAGGCTTGTTCTAAGCCTTCAGTCGATGTATCAGTGAATGTATCGATGTCCTTCATCTCTGTGGTAGTCTTCCCCGTTCCGCCATTACTTGAAGATTGGCTCGTGGTATTTATGTCCCATAATGAGTTATTGACCGTGGCACTGTTATCTCCAACGAGTCCTCCTACCCTTTCGTTTCCGCTCACGTTCCCTGTAGCATATGAGTTTTTGATCCTACCCTCCCTGATGTTCCCTCCTAAAAGCCCACCGATAGTGTTGTTTCCGTTCACATTTGCCGTAGCATAAGAATTTCTAACTGTACCTGCCCAATTTAGTCCTGCTAACCCGCCGACAGAGCTATTTCCATTTACATTTCCTCTTGCATAGGATCTTTCAATTTTGTTTACATTCATCCCTACGAGAGTGCCAACGCACATATTTCCCTTTACGTTTCCATCAGCATAGGAATTGTTAACCGAGCCCCAATTCTCTCCAACGAGTCCGCCGACAGAGCTATTTCCATTTACTTCTCCAGTTGTATATGAATACTTGACCGTACCATGGTTTAAACCTATTAGACCACCGACACATGTGATCGAGCTTTTTACAACTCCTCCCGTGGCATATGAATTATTGACCATGCCTTCATCGTTAAATCCAACGAGACCCCCGATGTGTGTAGTTCCTCTTACATTTGCCCTAGCTAGACTAGTATCAAATAAATAAGCAGAGGAAGGTAAATAACCGAAAAATCCAAGATTTGAACCAGCAGACCAGTTCAAATGAAGATTTTTGATTGTGTAACCGTTCCCGTCAAACTCAGCAGCGAAGTAGGGTATGTACAGTCCAGGTTCACTAGAAAGATCTATGTCATCTTTAAGGCAGAACTTGTATTGTTTTTCCCCAGCAAATCCTAATATATCTTTTATTCCCTCTACTCCGCTTATTTCGTAATATTCGCCCGATTTTACTAATGTATCGCTATAATCTGAGATCTCTAGTCTTTTGTTGCTAGACATCCAATCCTGATACTGCTGTTGAAAGAGACTTCCTATAGTGATTCGATGCCCACCATTGATTATGACTTCGTCGATATTATAATGTGAATTCTTGACAGTGCATCCGTCTCCAACGAGTCCGCCGACTTCATAGTTTCCACTCATGTTTACTCTAGCATATGAATTTTTGACGGTGCCTCCGTCTCCAACGAGTCCGCCGATTTCTCTCTCACCACTCACGTTTCCCATAGCATATGAGTTGTTGACCATACTACCGTGGTTCCAACCAACAAGTCCGCCTACAATAGAGTCCCCGCTCACGTTTCCCATAGCATACGAGTTATTGACCGTGCCACCATTATATCCAACGAGCCCACCAGTATTGTCATCTCCACTCATATGTCCTATTGTGTAAGAATTATTGACTTCGCCATGATTAATCCCTATAAGTCCTCCTACCTTTTCGTTTCCACTTACGTTTCCCTGGGCACATGAATTTTTGACATTACCGTAAAAGTTTTCTCCCACTAGTAGTCCGACATTCCTGTTTCCACTTATGTTCGAATCAACGATACATGTTCTTTCTACTGAGGAATCAACAGTGACTCCTCCCAGGCTTCCAAACAGGCCTACATAATCACTACTTGGTCGGTTGATGTATAATCCTCTGATATTATATCCCTTACCATCTAAACTTCCAGAAAACCTTTCATCGTCGTCTTTACCCACTGGCATAAATCCACTTCCATTGTTCCAATCCTTAGTCACACTCGCATCTATATCTTCAATCAACTCATAATGAGCATCTAAATCTTTATTCATATTCTGCAGCTGCGTAACATTACTTATTTGGTATGGATCGCTTTCAGTTCCACTCCCTCCAGAAAATAGATCAGCAGTTGAACTATCGATTTCAACATCTCTCGAATAACCTAACGTCATTCCAACTCCACTAACTAACAGTACACTTATCAGTCCTATCGCCATTACCTTCCCATATCTCATATTTTCAACATCCTCTGCAAAGAAGATGCTCGTACATAAAGAGATGTAATAAAAGTATTTTGGTTCATATTAAAATATATCTTTTAATGTTCTAAATAAAAGCATCATTTTCAAAAATTTTTGGGTAATGACTCCCTTCCAGAAAATAAGCCGGTATGGAAGGTAAGGCTAGATTTCGGGATGAAGCCCATACAACCCTAATCCTTATATAAGACTTAAATATTCGGTTTACCGTAACTAATATGGTATACCAAAGATGGATATCGTCAAGAAGTGATAAATGATGAAACTAGCCCAGTTAAGTCCAGGGGAGCTCGCAATGATCGTTAACATCCATGGTGGGAGAGGTTTTAAACAGAAACTCGCCCTAAAAGGGATCACTGAAAATTGTATCGTAAGGATCATATCATCTCATGGCCGAATCACTTTAGAAGTGAATAGAAACACTGTATCCATTGGTAGGGGCATGGCTGCTAAGATAAGGGTTAGAAGGATATGATAAGATGAAGAAAAGGCTTACTTCTATGGATTATGGTGAAAAAGGAACGGTTGTAGATATAGTTCAAGAACTCAGGAATAAAGTTGCTGGGATGGGGATCCGAGTAGGTAAAAATATAGTTTTTATGACTCGGCAGCCGATAAAGGGTCCCGTCGTAGTGAAGGTAGAAGGCTCCACTACCTCTATGGGGGTGGGTATTGCTGACAGGATCCAAGTTGAGGTGGAAGAGTGAAATTACTGCTTATGGGACATCCTAACGTGGGTAAGAGTGTTGTCTTTAATCGTTTGACTGGGGCAAATGTCACTGAATCCAACTACCCTGGCACAACGGTTGATTATACTCAGGGATATATGCAGTTAGACGATGAAGAAGTGGAGTTGATAGATGTTCCGGGTACTTTCTCATTGGAACCCAAGGATAAGGCTGAGGAAGTAGCAGTCAGGATGCTTGAAGAGAATAAGGATTCCGTCGTGATCTGTGTAATAGATTCAACTAAATTGGAGAGAGGTCTTTATCTTGCTTTAGAGATCATCGAAAAGGGTTATCCAGTTATAATCGCGCTTAATATGTGGGATGTTGCAGAGGATAAGGAGATAGATATAGATTTAGAAAGGTTGAGGAAGTTACTCGGCGTTCCGATAGTCACAACTATAGCTATCAGTGGAGCGGGGATAAAAGAACTAGCTTCCAGGATCAAGGAAGCTAAACCAGTGGACGTTAGTAGGATAAAAAGAAGAGCTAAGGTGAGCGGTAAATGAAGTTGGATATCGATGAAAGATGGGAGTTGATAGATGAGATTGCCGGCCAAACTATCAGTTATGGTGAAAGGAAAACTACACTAAAAGATGCAATCGCTGAACTCACAGTAAAACCTTTGACGGGCATCCCCATCGCGTTAACTGCTCTTTATGGTTTCTGGGCTTTCTTCAGTGCATTCGCAGGTTTCTTCACTGATGGTTTTCTTATTAAAATTTTTGATAACCACTGGCTCCCTTGGTTACAAAAAGCTTTTCCAGGTGAGGGGAGCTGGTTTTACTACATCCTGGTAGGTGAACCGGGAGCAACCAATTCATTCGAAGCTTTCGGGATGCTCACTTCTGGTCTTTTCGTGGCAGTTGGGATAGTCCTCCCAGCCATTACTGCTTTCTACCTTTACTTGATAGTTCTTGAAGACAGTGGATACCTACCTAGATTGGCGGTGCTCATTGATACATTCCTGCATAAGATAGGACTCCACGGTTTTGCAATAGTCCCGATGATACTTTCATTAGGGTGCAACGTACCGGGAGTCGCCGCTACGAGATCTCTACAAACTAAAAAACAGCGCTTTATGATGATGATACTATTAGCGATCTTCATACCCTGTGGTGCACAGTTAGGTGTCATGCTTTCGCTTATACCAGAGTATACCGGTTATATACTGTTGTATCTATTCGCTGGATTCTTCATTTTTGGATTCATCTTACATAAAATAATACCTGGGAAGTCGCCAGAGATCCTTATCGACATACCACCCTACAGGATGCCAACCATGAGAAATGTTTCAAAAAAATTGTGGATAAGGGTAAAAGGCTTCTTTACAGTAGCTATTCCGTTCGTTTTACTGGGTGTTGGAATGGTGAATATACTATACCTGGGTGGAGTGATAGATGTGTTAGCTAATACCATGAGTCCTCTATTGACCGGTTGGTTCGGTATACCTAAGGAAACAGTTGGACCTCTCATAGCAGGTTTCCTGAGGAAGGACTTGGCAGTAGCACAGCTTTCAGCTATAGAGATGAGTAAATATCAGTTGATAAGCTCTGTGGTCCTCATAAACCTTTACTTCCCCTGCATCGCCACCTTTGCCATGATAATCAAAGAGGGGAAGGAAGGAGGGATAAGAGGTATCATCGAAAATCTAGGTGGCGGTCTGCTCACCCTGATCTTTGTTCTATTCATCTGGGGCGGTTTATTAAACTTTCTTTGGCATATAATGGGGGTCGCATAGTATGAAAGAAGAAAAGTATAGGTTCGGCAGCATCTACTTTGGGATATTCGGTGCAGCAGTTCTAGTCCTTGGAATAGTTGAGATCGTCTCAGGGTTACTGGGAATACCTGTAGAAATAGGTCCGATGATAATAACAGGTGACTTCCTGCTTTGGAAGGGACTGATACTGTTCTTTGCAGGTGGGTTTTACATATACAGCGTGAAAAATTTCAAGGAAATCCATCAGCAGGCTAAGATGGTGATGGCCAGTATGATGATTTGGGTTTTAGCTGGGATGTACCTTATCAGCACTTTCCTGGGATCGATACCTGGTGGTGACGGCAGTTGGTTCAAAACATGGGCCGGGTTCACAGCTTCTTACTCTGGACCGTATCCTCCCTCATTATTTGTACTTCCATTTTCACTGGTAGTACTTTACTATGTGAGGATCCATCAACTGAAAGGGGATCTAGCAAGAGAAAATGATAAAGACACATTGAAGGTAGATGAAGATGAGTAAGAGAAGATCGATCCTTACAAGAATCAAAGAGGGGAAATCCCTATCAGAGATAAGTCAGGAACTCGATATGGGGATAGGTACGGTAAGAGCGATCGTTGAATCTCTCAAATATCAAGGATATCTTAAAGAAGTAAACTGTGGCAGTAAATGCAGTAGCTGCCCAATAGGGTGTAACTCTTCGAACATCTCTTTCAAGGTTTATAAAGTGACAGAGAAAGAGGGGGAGTTGTAATATGGATATGAAAAATCTATCCATAGAGATCTTACCAAGGGCGTCATGGATGACGATGTTCAGTATACTGGTTTTTTCTTGGCAGATAACAGGTACTTTCATGGATTTTAACGATAACTTATTTCTACTTATACTTGGAGGTTTTTTAACTGTAATAGGGATGACTCTTTGGCCCTATATCGCGTACTACATGAGAAAGGCATTCTTTGACAAAACATTGTTGACAGAGGGACCTTTCAAATACGCCAGGCATCCTATGTATACCGCAATCTACATATTCTTAACCGGATTGGGATTAATCTTTTTCTCATGGTTGTGGTTTGTTATAATGGTCGCATTCTTACCTATATGGTACTCAATAAGCAAGATAGAAGAGAAACAGATGAGTGAAATTTATAAAGAAAAATATGAGAGATATAAGAAAAATACTGGTATGTTCATACCTAGAATTCAGATATAAATGATGTTCGAAGTACATAGATTAATATTTACAAAAAAACCGACTCGGTGTGAAAAATGGTATCTAAAAGATATGAGGAGTATCTAGAAGTGATATACGATATATCTAATCAGAAGGGATATGCAAGGGTGAAAGACGTTTCCCAAGAACTCGATTTAGGGTTATCTACAGTCTCAGAGATGTTCAAAAAATTGGATGGCCGAGGTTATGTCAACTATGAAAAGTACAGTGGTGTGACACTCACTGAAAAAGGAGAGAAGATAGCTATCAAGCTGTCTAAAAAACATGAAACATTGAAAGAATTTCTGATGATCCTAGGACTCGATGAAGATGTAGCTGATAAAGAAGCCTGCGAGATAGAGCATGTGGTCAAGAATGAAACTATGGACAGACTGACATCCTTCGTAGAATTTATCGATCGGCACGAGAAACCGCTGTGGCTAGAACGGTTTAGAGATTATTATGAAACAGGTGAAATCGAGGAATGTCCCAGGACCATCAAGAAGAAAAAGGAGGAGTCTTGAATATAAAACCGCTTAATCCTCTCTTTGGCCACTCCAAGATACAGATACTGGTAAACTACTTATCTTCATTTAAAACTAGTAGTGAACTCGTTAGGAGATTCCAAGCACCCTCAAGTCCATGGAATCCGACCACCTGTATATCATTATATCTCGGACAGTTAACATAACCAACAGCTATATACTTATCTTCGCTCACTTGAGTTCCTTTTATCACCGTTGTTTGATTTCAACTTTCATCTCTTCTTTCTGCCGTACCAGACCAGGACGGTCAAAGATATGAGTACCACAGTAGCTACAGCTAATATTGTTATTGTTGAAATGCTTAACGGCAGTCCTCCATCATCTTCGGATCCGTAACCCTCTATATTATCGTTGAAGTATGCTTCCCTACCGTTCAAGAATCTGTCAGTTTCTTCCTCGTCAGTTTCAGAGGCTATGTATCTCATGGCTCCCTCCATCTCTAACAGAGGTATGAATAGACCGCTGATGAATATGAGAGGGAACCTTATCAGACTGGAGAGCATCATTATGGATGAAGGTGAAGTGGCAGTTGTTGCTGATATGAGGACACCGAGAGTTGAGAAAGCCACTGCTCCAAGCAACACCGAAAGTACCAGCATCGGAATGGTTGACAATTGAAGCTGTATGAAAAAGGAACTGCTCACCAGTACGACAGTTGAGATGGATATCCCGAACAATGACCCCGCCAGTAGATCTCTCATCAAAACCGCTTTTATGTTGACTGGGTAAGAAAGTAATCTTTCATAAGTTCCCGCTTGTCTTTCCCACGGCGTTACCAAAGGTCCTACGGAAGAGTTTCACGAGTTAATCCTTTTAGTGGGGCACGTCAATAATTACTTCTTCTCGGCCTGTACTGTTCCCTTCTTATTTCTTTCTTTTTGATTACATAAGTATCTGCCCAACCATCTCCAAAACGTTGATCATCCCATTTTATAGCTTGACTACTTAGATAGGCGTATATCTGACCGATTACTGGTATGACCCAGATAAGTTTTTCCAAGTTCCGGATAAAAGCTTGTTTGAAAGTGATTTGATCCCCGTTCCTATCTACTACTTTGATCCCTGCAAAACTTTTACCTGCGGTGTTCCACTTTGCTTCAAGGATGGTATAATATAGGATTTGTGGAATGAAAAGCGCTACTATTACTCCGATTATCAGTTGATAAGTTTCATCAAGATGAGCTAAAGATAAAAACAGTATCGGTAGAGTGATAAAAATTCCGCTTACCATAGCATCGATCCTGAAAGCTAGATATCTAGAATAAAACCCAGCGTGTTTAAAGTCCGAAGTATGAGGATCTTTATTTTCTCCTCCCTTCATGCATTTTTTTATAAAATAATATTATTTATTACTTTTGGATTATTAATAAAGAACGCTTCGATAATAAAATATACTGCTTTCTAGTTATACAAAACAAAAAGGACGAGGGACCTATGAAAGGAACTGTGAAAATCTTCGATCCGTTGAAAAGGATGGCACTGGATAAAGGAGATAGAGTAGAATTCGATAGTGAGCAGAGAGAACGTGGTTTTAAAGCTGTGAGCGTTAAGAAAATAGAGTAAAATGTGCTTTGACTATTGTAAATATATTAACTATGATTAGTGTGTACTACTAAAAATACGTTAACTGTGATTAACGTGTTTTACGAATATACGTTAACTATTCAAGACGAGTTAGTTCTGATAATTTTATAGTATATGAATCTCATTCACAGTCCTTTGGTCATGTTCTGATGATGTATTTTAACAGCTAAAAGGTAGAAGATCACGCTGATGGTGATAAGTGCGGTCGACCCCATCCAGATCGGTAATACATTGTTCCCACCTATACCGGCATGGAACGAATCCACCAGATAAGTCAAAGGTGAGAGATAGGACATGTATCTCATGGCTCCCTCCATCTGTGACAGAGGTATGAATATACCGCTGATGAAGATGAGAGGAAATCTGATCAGACTGGAGAGCATCATTATGGACGATGGTGAAGTGGTTGCCGGGGCGGATATGAGGACACCGAGAGTCGAGAAAGCCACAGCTCCAAGCAACACCGAAAGTATCAGCATCGGAATGCTCACGACCTGAATCTGTATGAAAAAGGAACTGCTTATCAGTACGACCGTTGATATGGATATCCCGAACAAAGACCCTGCCAGTATGTCCCCCATCAAAACCGCTTTTATGTTGACCGGATAGGAAAGTAATCTTTCATAAGTTCCCGCTTGTCTTTCCCACGGCGTTACCAAAGGTCCCACGGAAGAAGAAGTGAAGAACAGCGTCATAGCCAGGAATCCAGGGAAGAATAGGGCTAGATCGACCTCCCTACCCATGTAGAACGCTAAAAACATCAGGAACGGGAACAGCAGACCGAATATTATCACGGGTGGTTTCTTGTAGTATATCTTGATATCCTTTTCAGCTGTGGTCAGGACGCCCCTTAGGAATTCTGAATATCTCATCATTTATCCCCCGTCAACCTTACGAAGGCTTCTTCTAAACTCGGTCCGCGTGTACTAAGAGATATTATCTGTATATCTTCTTCATCAGTTAGTTTTACTAACTTTTTCACAGTGATATCCGGATCATCCGTAAAGATCGTGAACTTATCGCCGGATTTTTCTATCTTGTTCACATGATCGTTCTGCAGCACATCCTTATCAAGATCCCCTTCCAGCGAGACCTCGATAGATTGTGTCTTATCGAATGTATTCCTTAACTTCTCTGGACTGTCGATAGCGACCAGTTTTCCCTTATTTATTATACCCACCCTTTCACAGAGTTCGTTCGCCTCCTGTATGTTGTGGGTGGTCAGGAATATGGTGGTTCCTCTTCTCTTCATCTTTTGAATTATATCTACGACCAACCTCTTACTTTGAACATCGAGGCCAGAGGTCGGTTCATCCAAGAAAAGTACAGGAGGTTCATGTATTATGGCACAACCTATATTGACGCGTTGTTTCATCCCTTTTGAAAAATTTTGAAGTATGTCTTTGGCCCGGTCTTCTAGTTTCATCATCTTCAATATCTCACGGGTCCTTTCCTCTCGTTCTTTTTTTGACATCCCGTAGAATTTTCCAGCCAGGTGCAGGTTCTCCTCCGCAGTCAAATCCTCGTAGATGTTACCGAATTCCGGGATCACACCCATGTTCATCTTCGCATGGATCGGATATTTATGTGGATCTACTCCCTCGATGAAAGCTTCACCCGAATCAGGAGTTATCAGCCCGGTCAGCATCCTGATGGTCGTGGTTTTACCGGCGCCGTTCGGACCTAAGAATCCGAAGAATTCTCCCTTCTCGACGTTGAAACTAACATCTTTTACCGCTTCGACATCACCGAAGGTTTTACTGAGACCGCTGGCTTCTACGGATATAGTCATAGGATTACTCCCCAAAGACAAGTTCGATCCCTATCTTCTTTTTAGACAACTTCCAGACTTTTTCGGGCGCACCCTGCCCCTCTTCCAAAAATTCTTCTACTTCGATTAAACTAGCTTCTCTCAACTCGGAAAGATGGTAGTATAATCCGGATTGTGTGATATCGTATCCCCGTTCTTTCAACCCCTTCTTTATCTCTTTGGTTTTGGCTGTCCCAGTTCCGATGATATCAATTATGTCCCACCGGGTGGGGCAGTGTAGGGCTTTAGCGAGACCTTGGAGTTCTTGTATACGTTTTCCTAATTCGGTTTTAGGCTTTTCAGTCGTTGGAGGCTGATTTGAACAATTGGGATCTGAACACATGTGAAGCCTCTTTATTTGAGTGAGTAGTGTGGAGTTCCAGTGCCTTCAGGTATCTCCCTTTCGAGATATCCTTCGTGGTACATTATATCCAAAACTTGCTTGATCCTTGTTTCCGTTATGAAGGGCATCCCTGTGCATTCAGCAACTAGTGCTTCTGGGCACATCTTACCGGAAGAACAACCCTCTGGATTCTTCTCAAAATAGTCAGTGATTATATCGACTGTCATCTCCATGAACTTCTTGTCCTTTTCGACCGCCTTTCCTACTATCTTATTTTTATCCTCTTTAATTTCTTCAATAGTCATGTTAACGCCTCTAATATTTCAGTGATTCACTTTAATAATATCCTATTATTAGTAGTTTTTCATTTGGGACTGTCTATCCCCCGCTCTGTTTCTCATATAATCTCCTGTAAGTATCGTTTCGCTCCATCAGTTCTTCATGAGTACCAGTATCTATCAGTTTACCATTCTCTAAAACCCCAATTCTATCTGCTTTATTAAGAGTAGCAAACCGATGTGCTATCATAAAAACCGTCCGTCCTTTGAGTAGTTTGTCCATCGCATTCTGTATCAGGACCTCGGTATATGCGTCAACGCTAGATGTGGCCTCATCGAGTATCAGTATCTTAGGACCTGCCAGCATCGCTCTAGCAAAAGAAACGAGCTGTTTCTGCCCTCCTGAAAGTTTAACACCTTCTTCTCCAACTCTGGTTTCGTATCCTCGAGGAAGGCCTTCGATGAAGTCGTGTGCATTTATCTCTTTTGTGATCTTTTTTATCTCTTCTATAGTAGCTTCTGGTTTTCCAAAACGAATGTTTTCTTTTATCGAAGTATCAAAGAGGAACACATTTTGTGGTACGATGGATATGATCTTTCGAAGTTCTTTAGTCGAATAATCTCTTATATCGATACCATCTATCTTTATCTTCCCTTCATCCACATCGTATAGTCTTGTCAGTAAGTTCGCGAGCGTTGTTTTACCTGCACCAGTGGATCCAACAAGTGCGAAGTTTTCTCCTGATTCGATATGAAGGTTCAGATCATCGATGATCCTTTCCTCCCCATAGCTGAAGTCTACATCTTCGAAATCTACTTTACCTTCTATTTCACCTTCAGGTGATTTTGGTTCATCCGACTCTTTAATAGACGTTTCAATAGACATGTACTCGTATATGCGGTCTAAAGAAGCCCCTGCAGACTGATAAGTATTAAACACCTGGCTCATATCGGCTAGAGGTCCGAAGAATCTGCGTACGTAATCCATAAAGGCTATCAACACTCCAAGAGTCACTGTACCCTGAACGATCCCCCATCCACCGTATCCAAGTACCAGTGCCTCCCCAAGAACTTTACTCAAAGTCATTATCGGGAACAGCAGAGAGAAGTATGAGGCCGCTTTAAGATTGGCTTTTAAATTCTTCCAGCTGAGTTTACTGAATTCTCCTTCGTTTTTGGACTCTCTGTTCAAGGCCTGGATCAGCCTTATCCCGGAAAGATTCTGCTCTACATCTGCGTTCAGTTCAGCCAATCTTTCTCTAACATCTCTGTATGCTGAACGCATTTTTTTACCCAAGAAATAAACCACGAAGAATATGAAAGGTATTGTTATAATGCTTACTAGAGCCAATCTGTAATCCAGATAGAGCATTACGATGATTATACCTACGAGTGTGAAAAGGTCACTCAAAAGATGCACGAATCCCGTAGAGACTAGCTCGGATAAAGCATTGACATCGTGGGTGACACGGGCCATAACATCTCCTGTGTCATGTTTCCTGAAAAAGTCGATAGATAGATTTTGTAGGTGTTCATAGAGATCTTCACGGATATCTCCGACTATGGTATGGCCTATGTAGTTAGAAAGATATGTTTGAAAATACGAAAACAGCCAGTACGCACCGTATGCCAGTATCATGAGGATGGATATGAACGTTAAACCCTCCATATCACCTTTCATGATATATTCATCTATAGCTATCTTTATCAAAAATGGTCCTGCTAGACTAGCTAAAATCATCAGGATCATCGCTGAGATTGATAAAAAAAGCATCTTTTTGTGCTCTTTTAGATATCTGAATAAAAACTTCAAAGCTCTTTTATCCAACTTCTTGATAGAAAAATCTTCTTCACTATCTGAACGGATCCTTCTACCGAAGCCACCTCTCATCTAGATCCACCTCCCTCACTCTCATCTTTCAACACCTGGTGATAGATACTCCTATAGAAACCATCCTTTCTCTCTATCAGTTCCGCATGTTTACCTTTCTCGACGATCTCACCATCTTTCAGTACCAGTATCTTGTCTGCATTTTGAACGGTCCATAATCTATGGGCTATAACGAATGTGGTTCTATCTTTGATCACCTCTTCCATAGCCTTCTGCATCTTGGATTCTGTTTCAGCATCCACGCTGGAAGTAGGCTCATCGAAGATGAGTAGATTTGGATCGGTCAGCAATACTCTCGCCATCGCCAGTCTCTGCTTCTGTCCTCCTGAGATGTCAACGCCTCTTTCACCGATAGGCGTTTCATATCCGAGTGGTAATGATTCTATAAAATCATGTATCTGTGCTATCTCAGCACATCTCTTGATATCTTCTATATCTGCATCCGGTCTACCATAGGATATATTCTCTTTAATAGATGCGCCAAAAAGGAATGTATGCTGTAGAACGATTCCAACCTGTTTTCGCAGACTGTCGATAGTCACTTTTTGGATATCATGACCGTCTATCATTATCTGTCCATCATCGATATCATAAAAACGGGGTATCAGGTGCAGTAGTGTACTCTTACCAGCTCCTGTGGGACCTACTATGGCGATGGTCTGGCCTGGTTCAACATCTATATTCATATCATTCAGGACCTGTTTTCCCTTTTTATATGAAAAATCCACATCTTTGAATTCAACTCTTCCTTTAACGGAAGGCATCTCATATGCGTCAGGATCATCTTTAACGTCTGGTTTTTTATCCAATACCTCAAAGATTCTCTCAGCTGCAGCGGTAGCCTGGTTGGTAAAATTAATCATCATACCTGTCTGCCTAACTGGTCGGGTAAGCATAGCTATATAGCTTAGGAAACCTGCTAGCATTCCCAGAGAGATATCACCCTGGACGACCAATCGACCACCGTACCAAACCACCAACGCGGTACTAACCCCAATCAGAAAATGAACGTAGGGCATCCAGAGAGCAGAAACCTTTGAAGCTTTGATGTTTATATCTACGTAGTCCTGGTTATGTTTATCGAATCTGTTCTTTTCCTCCTCTTCTTTCCCGAAAAGTTTGATGACATCCATACCTACGAAGTTTTCTTTAACCAGATGTGTAAGTTTTGCAAAGTTCTTCCTGACCTTCCTGAACATAGGTCTAACTCTAGAAGAATACATGTACATGCCGAAAACCATGAGGGGTAATATCAAGATATAGAGGATCCCTAATCGGTAGTCCCAAAACAACATTATTATCATGATACCTATGATCGTTAAAATATTCTCAGAAACAAAGGTGCTGACCCTGCCTAGGAAACGGTGGAGTGTATCTGTATCTGTGGTTATACGGGCCATCAAGTCTCCCGTTCTAGATTCATCGTAGAATGAAAAAGATAGTTTATTCATGTGCTCATACAGCTTCACTCTTATATCGTGTATGATGTTCTGGGCGATATATTCCGAGATATAGCTTTTTACGTAATCAAAAACGCCTTTCAGTAAAGCCGTACCCACCATGGCTAGGGCGATGATCCAAAGACGTTCGATATTCCCTTCAAGTATGTAATTGTCTATACCATATCTGATCAGCCATGGAGGTATCAAACCGAGTGCTGTGGATATGAAAACAGCCACCATTACCCCTATGATCTTGATCCAGTGCCTCTTTGTATAACCCCCCAATCTCATCAAAGTTGGTATCATCTGGGTGTTTGAATTTTTCCCTGCTCTCTTGGATATACTAGATTTTTGCATCAATCACACCGATCTTATGTTTTTTGACGTTTCCGTTTTTTCCTGGTTATAATATTATAGTTGAATACTGTAGTATTACAAATACTATTTATAGATTATCGTTAGCGTTAGTTGTTAATGTTGGGCTTGAGAACCGTCGATCTAACCTCATCGGCTAAGTGTTCTCTATTTAAACTATCGGATTTCTAGCTTATTTTTTTCCTTTGATCACAACGAAAGAACCTTCCCCATATCCTTCCTTAGGCTTTTCTACTGCATCAATAGAATCTAATCTATCGAATATTGTTTGCGTGTATTTGAAGTTTGAAAAACCAGTTTCTCTTAACAGTTCTACCCCCTCGTTTACAGAGTAAAACTTTGCATCTTTATAGAAAACATTTTTCTCTTTTTTTCTTTGGTATTCTTGTCCTACCTGGCTATCCTTATCTATAAAACCGATGATTATTTTTCCTCCTTGCTTCAATATCCTATAGGCCTCTCTCAATGCAAGCTTGACATCGTCGAAGAAACATATCGTGGTGACTATGAGCACGAAATCGAACTCTGAGCATTTAAGTGGGAGATATTCTCCCATGCCCCTTATCACTCGAATACCTCTTTTCTTAGCGATCTGCAGCATCTCTTTGGACGGGTCAATCCCTATGAAGATAGAGAGTGGTTCGGAGAACCTTCCGCTTCCCACGCCGATCTCTATTCCTTTTCCTTCTTTCGATAGTAGTTTTCCAACAGCCATCAACTCTGATTTATACACTGCTGGATTCCTATCGAACCAGTTTTCGTAACGCTCACTTTTCTCATCGAAGGGTCTTATTTTGGAATTCATGTCCCCCCCTCTGACACAGATAAATCATCTGTTTTCATAAATTTAAATATAACTCCAAGCGAAACCTCTTCGCCATGGGCTGTCTTTCTACAGATTTTTTCGTCTAACGACAGCCATTCTTCACATACCTCTTCTACTACCTCCTCTTTTTTCAAACCTTTGAGTTCACCCATAGGAAAATCATCCTCAGTGTGTTTCGGATAAACAAAGAGTTTTCCTCCTGGTTTTAGAACTCTATAGAGTTCCCTGTAACGTTTTTTCCTTTTATCTTTCTCAAAATAATGGAGTATGTCAAAGAGAAAAACGTCATCGATGGACGGGAATTCAAATCTTAAAGGTTCTCTCTCGGGGGTATTGATATTTTTGATATTCGTCAATCCGTGCTTTGACGTCTTTTCTATCGTTTTGGAAAGTGGTTCCCCCCTTATATCAGCTGCATAAACCGTCCCGCTCTTATCTACAACTGTGGCTCCTGGAATGGAGTAATGTCCGTATCCAGAACCGAAATCCAGTAATGTATCTCCTTGATCTATTCCCGCCCGTTGAATAGATCCAGCTCCCTTTTTCCTTTCCCATCTTTCAATTTCAATCGACATCCTTTAACCTGGTTATTTCGTACAATCCAATTTTCTCATATAGAATTTTTCTCCTTTAAATTCTGTTTCTATCAATTTTTTATCATCGATCAGCTCATATACAGAACTCCAGTTGTCATCGGACTTCGACAGCAATTTTTCTACCTGTCTCTTTCTCATAGGATGAACGGAGGTTATGCTCAAAAGGTCCTCTTTTACATCTCCCGATGATGCGAATGTGTCTCCTTCATAGCCGATGATATATTCAACGTCTATCCCTGTTTCTTTGAATATGTGATACGTTTCCGTTATCTTTTCCTCACTGGCAGGTTCCACCCAGTTTTCAGCAGGTGGTCGTGTGGGTATGGAGATATAGCTTTTGTCCGCACCTATCTTGGATATCTTCTCAGCTATCTTTTTCAACTCCTCAGTATCATCATTTAAACCTTTCAACAGCATCGTTTCAGTGTTCAATTCACCGGAATAATCATCAACGAATTCATAGATACCTTCAACTATGCTATCTAGGTCTAGATTTTTGTGAGGTCTGTTCACCCTCTTCCAGACCTCAGATGATATCGCATCCATCTTCAACGATACCCAATCCGCTTTGTAGAGTTCTTCTCTAACCTTTTCGTCTCCTATCAAAGAAGCATTTGAAATAACAGCGATCTTGTATCCATGTTCTTTAACCGCTTCAATTTCTTCACCTAGATGGATGTCTAAAGTAGGTTCACCGTCGGGTACGAAGGTAAGATAATCGATGTTTTCATCATTAATCACTGCGTTATCCACCTTCTTTTTTACACTTTCAACTACCTTATCCACGGTGTAGAATTCTCCCCTCTCTACCTGGATATTGAGGGTCCTACCCAATTGACAGTAAATGCATGAATACGTGCAGATCTTTGGTGGGATGTTGTTTATGCCTAAACTCTGACCCAATCTTCTCGAAGGGACAGGTCCGTAGGCGATCCTATTTTGCATGTAAATGAAGATAAGATAGGTAGAGTAAAAACTCTTTGCTTTTAAAAACTGTATTTAGTGATATATATAGAAAGTATAGTTGAGATCTGAAGAATTTAATCAAAATGGGTGCAGATGATTTTAGGAACTATAGGGCGGATACAGCAGACCTTTTTGCGAGGTCTAGGGTTCTAACCATCTCTTTAGTCAAAGTTATTTCATAAATATCTTTCAGGTTATCCCCCCTTCCTTTTCTAACCATCATTACTTTTATGAAAAGCTAATCTATACTTTTATCGATTAAAAGTTCACTGACCTTCTTCAAAATCGCCTTTTTCATAATAATTTTTGAAGTTCTCAAGCCATTTAGGTTCTTTCTGATCTTGAATGAAATCAACGAATTTAGTCAACCTTTCTATGGTCTCTCTTCTTGCCACATGTTCGATCTTACACGCGTCATCATCTGCGATCTCTTCATCCAATCCTAAAATAATAAAAAAATCCTTCAGGACTTTATGCTTTTCTGAGAGTTCTATAGATTTTTCTTCGCCTTTATCTGTCAAGGTCACTCCACTGTATTTCTTGTAATCGATGTATCCTTTTTTGTCCAATTTCTGGAACATCTCGGTGACAGACGATAAACCGACTTCTAAACTCTCGGCGATATCTTTTACCTTGGCGTATCCTTTATCTTTTACCACATCATAGATAGCTTCGATATACTCCTCTTCTCTTTTCCTAAGCATAGACCCGTCATATTTTCGGCAAGTCTAAAATCTTTCGGATGTTTTTGATAATTCATACTCACCATCAGTAAAAAATGGTAAACCATTTTGTATGCCGAATCTTATTTGGGTGGCAAAAACTATTTATAAATCTTCACATTTGTGTAATATATATGAAGGAGATGGAATTTGTTCAGGTCTCTTCAGAGCATTTTCTTTTATCAATCAGGAGTTCAACCATATCAATTCCATTTGGACATATAGTAAAAGATAAAAATAGGTGAAAAAATATGAAGGTAGCGATATCTGCAAGCGGTCAGGGTGAAGGATCAAAGATAGATGACAGATTCGGTAGATGCCCTTATTTTATAATGGTTGATACCGACGAGATGGATTTTAAAACCATCGAAAATGAACATACGGATAAGTCCCATGGCGTTGGTCCACAGGTGGTCCAGTCACTTTCGGAAAAAGGTGTGGATGCAGTAATAACATCGAACGTTGGCCCAAATGCACACCAAACATTGAATTCTGCCGGGATAAAGGTGTACAAGGCTTCTGGTAAAATATCGGACGCAGTGGATAAACTAAAGGATGGAGAGTTAGAAGAGTTAGATGAAAAAACTGTGAAAGGCCATTTTGGTGGAGGAAGAAATAGATGAAGATAGCCTTGCCTACCATGGGAAAAGATGGATTTGATGAAAAGGTCGGTGAACATTTTGGACGCTGTCCTACCTTTACGATATATGATCCAGAAAGGGAAGATGTAGAAGTCATATCAAACAACAGTAGACATAAAGGTGGAAAAGGAAATCCTCCAGACTTGCTAGCTAATAAAGGTGTTGATGTTATGATATGCAGTAATTTAGGAAAAAGAGCAGTGAGTTTATTCGAAAAATTGGGCGTTGAGGTCTACACTGGAGCTGAAGGGACAGTAGAAGAATCCATCGAGTTGTGGGAAAAAGAAAGGTTGCAGAAAACTTCAGTCTCGGATGCTTGTGATCAAGGAAAGCATTATCCTTGAACCATCGATTTTATCAAAATTAGATGGGGGAATTAAATTGAAAGAATATGATGTTATAATTATAGGTGGAAGTGCTGCGGGAATAACTACAGGTATAACTGCAAGGAGACATTACCCAGATAAGAACATATTGCTGATTAGAAAAGAAGAGCAAGTCCTTATCCCATGTGGAATACCATATATATTTGGAACAGTAGATAAGCCGGAGAATAATCTCATACCTGACTCAGTTTTAGAAAATAACGGTATCGATTTGGTCATAGATAGAGTCGAGGATATAGATAGGAACGAAAGAGTCGTAAAAATGACCGGTGAGAACGAATTTGCTTATAAAAAGCTGGTTATCGCTACTGGATCCCAACCACTGACGCCTCCGATCGCGGGCATAGAAAAGAAAAATGTATTCTCTATAAAGAAAGATTTAGATCATATGAACGACATATTGGAAACAATGGGGGATATCGATGATCTTGTTATCCTAGGAGGAGGTTTCATTGGAGTGGAATTTGCCGATGAATGCAATAAGAACAGAGATATCAATGTGACGATAATAGAGATGATGCCTCACTGTCTTATGCGGGCATTCGATGAAGAATACTGCAAGGAAGCTGAGGAGAAACTGAGAGATAGGGGAGTGGATGTTATCACTGAAAAGAAATTAACCGAAATATCTGGAAACGAAAAGGTCGAGAAGATCAAACTTTCTAATGGAGAGGAATTACCGGCAGATGCATTGATTTTAGCGATCGGTGTTACACCGAATACGGACCTAGCGGAGAATGCAGGGCTTGAAGTCGAAGAAAATGGAATAATTGTGGATTCTAATATGAGAACGAATGATCCCGATATATTCGCCTGCGGGGACTGCACGAAGAAAAAATCGTTCTTTACCGGTAAAACGACAGGTCTATGGCTTGCTTCGGTGGCAACCACAGAAGCAAGGATAGTGGGTGCTAATCTTTTTTCGACTATAAGAGAAAACTCAGGTGCCATAGGTGTGTTTTCTACAATAATAGGTGATACGGTATTTGGAAAGGCAGGTATGGATGCTGAGACCGCACGGAAAGAAGGTTTTGAAGTGAAAGTCGGAAAGGCCGAAGCTGCAAACCGCCATCCTGCAGGTATGCCGGGTATGCACAAAATGAAAGTTAAATTAGTTTTCAACAGTAGGAATGGAGAGCTATTAGGTGGGCAGGTAAGAGGTGGGCCTAGTACTGGTGAGGCCGTTAACACGATAAGTGCCTGTATTCAGAAAAAGATGACCGCTGATGATATAGCTACTTTCCAACTTGGAACACATCCCGCCGTGACTGCTTCCCCGGTAGCATATCAAATTGTAAATGCATCAGAGAAGGCGTTCATGCCGATCGAAGGATGATTTAGTGAAGATGAAGATAAAGGTATTGTATGATAATGAGGCAAAAAGGGACCTAGAATCGGATTGGGGGTTCTCTGCTCTTATCGAAGCAGAAGAAAATATCCTTTTCGATACTGGTGATAACGGAGATCTATTGAAGAGGAACATCGAGAAGATGGATGTAGATGTTAGTAAAGTGAAAAAGATCGTTCTCTCCCACGAACATCACGATCACACAGGTGGCCTATTTTCGATTTTAGATAGATCTATGGAAGTCTACGTTCCGGAGTCCTTTTCAACTCAATTCAAAAAAGAGGTTAGGGGATATGGAAGTCTGGTTGAGGTATCAGGGAAGCGGAAAATATCCCACCAGATCTTCACTACCGGAGAGATCGGCAAATCTATAAAAGAACAATCCTTGATGATAGAAGTGGATGATGGATATATTTTATTAACAGGTTGCGCCCATCCTGGGCTTGCAAGGATCGTGGATGAAGCCTCAAGATATGGTGATATAAAAGGTGTCATAGGGGGATTCCATGGATTCAAGGATTTAGATGCTTTGAAAAATATATCTTTCATAGTTCCCTGTCACTGCACCGAATACAAAGATAGGATCAAGGATAAATATCCTAGTAGATCGATGGATTGTTTTGCAGGATTAGAATTGGATATAGGAGGAGAATGATTTGGATATAGTTATAGCAAGTGGAAAAGGCGGAACTGGAAAGACCTTGATCGCAACGAACCTAGCTAGAACACTGGCGTCGATGGATAGAGAGGTAACCTATTTGGACTGTGATGTAGAAGAACCGGATGGACATCTGTTTTTAAAACCCAGCATATCGCAAAAAAAGGAGATAACACTTACATCTCCAGATGGTGTAGACGAAGATAAGTGCATCACTTGCGGTAAATGTGCCGAGGCGTGCAGTTATAATGCTATAGCGGTAGTGAATGACGAAGTACTGTTTTTCCCCCAGTTGTGCCACGTATGCGGTGCTTGCACCATAGTCTGTCCAACCGATGCTATAATCGAAAGGGAAAAGAAGATAGGTGAGTTAAAAAAAGGTCATTCAGATGGGGTCGACGTCACGTATGCTTCACTTGAAACCGGTGAAGGAGGTATGTCTCCTAGATTGATCAACGCGGTAAAAAGCGAGGCTAAAGGTGGAATTAATATTATAGATGCTCCTCCAGGTACAGCCTGTCCTGCTGTAGAGAGTATAGCTGGAGCCGATCTAGCCATCCTTGTAACAGATCCTACGCCTTTCGGACTCAATGATCTTAAATTGGCAGTAGATATGTGCAGGGGTATTGGAGTAGAGCCCGTAGTGATGGTCAATAGAGCAGAGTACAGGGATGACAGTTTAAAGGAGTACTGTAAAAAAGAAGATCTGGAGGTGATCGGGGAGATCCCGGACGATAGAAGTATCGCTGAAGCCTATTCGAGAGGTGAAATAATCGTTGACAGCCTCGAGGAATATAGAGACCTATTCAAAAGATTAACTGAAAAAATTTTAGAGGTTAGTACCGAAGAACGAGACGTAAAGTTTGTTAAGGACGTAAAAAAGCGAGGAAAAAAGATAAAATCCAACGACTTGAGTCAATTACCTACCTCTAAGACATCAGACAACCGTAAAGAGTTAGTCGTAATAAGCGGTAAAGGAGGAACGGGTAAAACGTCCCTGATGGCATCTTTTGCGGCCCTTGCTGAAAACCCAGTACTATCTGATTGTGATGTTGACGCTGCCGATCTTCACCTGCTCACGGAACCAGACGTCAAAGGAAGTGGACTCTTTAGCGGGGGCTCGGAAGCTACAATAATACAAGGGAAGTGTACATCCTGTGGGATGTGTTATGAAGAATGCAGGTTCGACGCTATCTATAAGGAAGAAAAGGACGAAAACGTGGTTTACAGTATAGACCCCCTTGAGTGTGAGGGCTGCGGTGTATGTGATATCGTATGTCCTGAAGATGCAGTCGAGCTGGAAGATGCGATCAACGGCGAATGGTTCATCTCTGAGACCAGGTTCGGGGATATGTCCCATGCAAAGCTCGGTATAGCCGAAGAAAATACAGGTAGATTAGTCACCCTCGTTCGAGATAACGCTGAAAAGATAGGTGGAGAAAAAACTGGACTCTCATTGGTAGACGGCGCACCTGGTACTGGCTGTCCCGTGATAGCCTCTATAACCGGTTCCGATTACGCACTCGTAGTTACAGAACCTACTGTATCTGGTATACATGATATGGGGCGGGTATTAGATGTGGCAGACCATTTTGGTATAGAATCGGGAATAATTGTAAACAAAGCGGACCTTAACGAAGATATGACAGGGCGTATACGGGAAATAGCTGAAGAGAGAGATATAGAGGTTCTAGGAGAGATCCCTTATGATACGGTTTTCACAGAAGCCCAGATGGAAAAGAAGACGGTAGTCGAGTATGCTCAAAATGAAACTACCTCGACGATCAAAGATATATGGTCTCATATATGGCGGGATGTTTTGAGATGAAAGTCGCGGATTGTTGATTGTTGTACTTGTACTTACCCACGTACGATAAGATCTACTGTTTGAGAGTTCTCATTTCAATATCAGGTCACCTACATCTACACCGATATCGTCTGCGATAACAGGACATTTAGCCTGGAGTAGAAAGAATATGTTCGTATCTACTTCGCTCAGAGCCTCGTAATTGCCCTGGCCTTTACTGATTATCATATCCGCCTCGCTCATCCTTTCTATGAACTCTTCAGAATCTCTCTTTGGTGCGGAGCTTGGCATACCGTTGCTCACCACGTCAACCTCAGCTAACTCATCGATACCAACATACCTGGCATCCTTTTCCATGGCATCGTTAAGTATCGGACCGCTCTTCACAAAAAATGTGATGTTCTTTTCCGTCGTCTCTTCTAAGAGGACCTTATCGAAAACGATCTCACCGGCATTATCGGCTAAAATGAATATATCTTTCCCGCTTTCTATTGATCTTCTAAAATTATCGTAATTATCTATGACCAATTCCTTCTCCAATACCTCTTCAACGGTCTTCTCGATATCAATTTTATGACCAGGACCTATATCTATGATGTTTCCGGCTATTGTTAGTTTGACTGCAGTGTACAATCTGTTATCCGATCGGGCGACTATATCTTTTAAACGTGGATAGATGTCTAATGCAGAGTCATTTTGTTCTCTTTTTAGATCTTCATACGGATCCACACCTCCGGCTGCCTTTCTGACCATATAGTGTACTCTATCAGCTATATCCGGGGGTTTTTTATCATCTAGCGAACTATTTTTTAGTTCATCCAATACTTTGTTCATAACTCTTCTATGGACATCCTCATCATCGCTTACCATCCTAGCAGCTTCAAGTGCCTGTCTTAGAAAACAAGGTATGCAGTCAAGATATGTCTTCATGATGTTCACACATATGTGTAGATAAAAGGAACGTATTTAATTTTTTGGTAAGCCGAAACATTGGCTTTTTAACGATCAATTGGCAGCGGATGTGATAGATCGGACTGTTTGAGATGTTATCTCTATCATATAATCGGTCTGAAAAACGACACCTTTTTATACTTTTACACATATGAGTAGTACAGGTAGGAGATACATAGGATGAAAAATGAAGGCGTAGAAAAAACCATCAAGATCCTATATGATAGCCGCACATTGAACGAGGGGTTATACCCTGATTGGGGCTTATCTATCTATATTGAAAACGGGGAAGAAAAGATATTATTTGATGTGGGACAAGATAAAAATATCTTAACACAGAATATGGAACAATTGGGGATAGATAAAAAGGATATAAATCTAATAGTCATATCACATAGACACTGGGATCATTTTGGTGGTTTGTCTGCTTTTGAAGACCAGGACATCAAAATTTATGTTATCGACTCTCTAGTTGACAGGATCGATAAAAAATTCGATTTAGTCGGGGAAATAATACCTGTTAAGGATAGAACGGAGATAACTGAGGGGGTGTATTCTACTGGGGAGCTAGGTAGGGCTGTAAAAGAGCAGTCACTTCTCGTGGAGGGGGATGACGGTATTTACGTATTGACGGGATGTGGTCATCCTGGTGTAGGAAAGATAATCAAAGAAGCATCTAAAGTCGGTAAAGTCAAAGGCCTTATCGGTGGCTATCATGGGTTTGACGATTTAAAATTGATAGCAGAGTTGTATAGATCTAAAAATATACCATTGTTGGTTCCATGCCACTGTACTGTTTTAGCTAAAAAAATTGAAGATAGGTATCCTGAGTCGTACAGAAAGTGTGGTGCGGGATTCACTGTAAAGATATAATCTAAAGGAGGTGAGAAGATATGCCTAGAGGTCAAGGTGGTCGGGGTAGACAACCCGGAGGAAAAGGTCTTGGTCCAGGAGGGAACTGTGTTTGTCCTAACTGCGGCCATGAGGAAGAGCACCAGAGAGGAGTTCCATGTTATGAGAAGACCTGCCCCGAATGCGGATCTAAAATGACAAGAGGATAAAACCTTTTTTTGAATTTTTTATTTTATAAGAGTAAATAAGATCTTAGTTAGGGGGTGAATTCTGGTTTGCCGATAATAAGATATACTATGAGTTAGTTTTATTTATTTAAAAACCTATATGATGAGGGTTATATGAAAGGAGTTGTAAAATTCTTCGATCCGTTAAAGGGTTACGGTTTCATAGAACCATATGGAAATAAAGAGGATCACTTCGTTCATCGGAGTGACTTGTCTGAAGGGGTTTCTCTTGATAAGGGAGATAAAGTAGAATTCGATAGTGAATGGAGTGAGAGAGGTTATAATGCTGTAAATGTTAAGAAAATAGGTTGATCTTTTATGGATGTCACTGCTCGAGGCTAGCTAGATTATTACTGATAGACTATTACAGATAGAGTTGATAGACTATTGCTGATAGAGTTGATAGACTATTGCTGATAGAGTTGATAGACTATTGCTGATAGAGTTGATAGACTATTGCTGATAGAGTTGATAGACTATTGCTGATAGAGTTGATAGACTATTACAGATAGAGTTAATAGACTATTACTGATTGACTAGATCCTTTTCTAGATAATTGTTAACCCTGATTTCACGTATTGATATTATTTAAAAATAATCTTACACGAGGGATGAAAATACCCTCCCTACCCTTAAATAAGGGGCATATGGCTCACCCCCCGCGTAAGGTTTCTTAGACTTTAATAGGTATGATTACTTAAATAAAGGTACTTCAAAGTCGCCTACAAACCACCCGTATTTCATGTATAACCCAAGTGAAAATTGGTTGATAATCATCTTCCCCAGATACGATCGTAATATGTTTAGAAAGGAAGGAAAAATTGTATATGGGTATGATGTAATAGCATAATCAAAGAGAGTGGTGATACATATAAATAAGTCAACTTTGAAAGATTTGAAGCAGTTGTCTTCTCCATTGACTCGAGAAGAATTATCCGAGGGGAAACTGGCCCTTATAATAATCGATATGCAGTACAATATAACCGCACAAGGTCACGGCGTCTTGAAATATGCTAAGGAATTGGGAGTGCGGGAAGGATATGAGTATTATTATGATCGTATCCAGAACCATATCATCCCAAATATTCAAAGACTTTTGAAAAAATTTAGAGAGACTAAAAAGATGATAGTATTCACGAAGATCAGATCATATTCTTTTAAAAGCGAAGGAGATGAGAAAGATAAGAACGATAACTCCTTTAATGATCTAGATGACAATGAGGGTGTGATCCTTAATGAGGTACGGCCGATGAACGACGAGGTCGTAATAACCAAAGATGATCCTGATATATTTCAGGGAACCGGATTGGACGCTCTTCTCAGAGAAGACGGTATAAACACCCTAATAATGGCCGGAGTC
>JAWOGF010000019.1:0-4716 GCA_046497075.1 Candidatus Saliniplasma sp. | reverse complement strand
CTGATTCTCTTATTATGAACCTGGATATTTCTGTAAGTAATGACGGAGGCTTTAATATTAATTGTTACGGTGACAGTACAGGAAGCATTGATGTAATACTCGTTTCGTAAGCATCTACAGGAGTTAAATCATCTGATTCCAATTCGGTTATAGATGTGTTCAGGTTAGACGCGTTCTTTCCGAGGCCAAACTAAATCCCTTTCTATCTGCTTCATGGTATGGTGTATAATAAATGTATTATTTAATACTTGTGTGTATAGAATTATACATTATTGTTGTTGATTACACCTGAGTTGGGCGATGTAGGAAGTATTCATTTCTGAGCATGTCCTTGAAGAAACTACAAGAGGTTTGGATTGTTGAAAATATGTTAACTGTGATCAACGTGTTTTAAGAATCATAAAAAAGAGATCCTCATAATTATTCAAACTAAAAATGGATCATCAAGCTTTTCTAAGTATATTTGATTTCTATTTGACATTCAATTTTAAACAGACGATAAATTATGGTTTCATTCACCAAACCTCTTCTAACTCCTTTAGTCCACTCAAATAATCTTCGTAGCTTATATTGGCGGATATACCAAAATCGTGCAGTAAGTCCATGAGTTCTGTAAGTGGAAGTTCTAATTCATCCGCAGCTTTAGCTAAAGAGATCTTTCCCTCTTTGTAAAGCTGTAACACACGAAATTTTCTACCGTATTCAATCAGTTCTCTAGCTGCTGCTGAAAGATCTTTTCCTTCTTCTTTAGCTACCTCTTCCAACATCTTTTTTTCATGATCTGACAGCCTTAGACTCATAACTTTACTCATCTTTTATCACCTCTGATCCTTTTTTCAGCATTTTCTATAACCCTTGTTTTATACCATCTTATTGGGATTGGTAGGAGTGTATAAAGTAGTTATCGTGCATGGGTAAGTCCATGAATTCCGTAAGTGGAAGTTCTAAATCATCTGCAGATTTGCCTAGAGATATCTTCCTATCATTGTAAAGTTTTATCATACAGAATTTTCTATCGTAATCATAAGATATTTTCAAGTATGTTCCTTACTTTTACTGGATACTCTTTGGAATAATCCATGAGCTGTTTTTTGTTCAATTCATCAAGGTACATGTCATCCGTAATAGATAACACACCATCCATATCCATTTCGTTTGTTTTTACACATCTGATATATAAAAGGTCCAGGAATGCTTTTTCAACATGTGCAGTAAGAATAGGACCATTTTTATTGTATCCGAAAAACAATGGTTTTTTGACCTGATGATATTCCAGGTCCCTTCCGTCGTATGAGTAATCGTACGTTGGTTTAGTGGTCACTAATGTCAACGTATAAACTGTCTGGCTCAGAACGTCTTTCTTTGAAAGAACGTATTCCATAGAAAGGCAAGATGGATACCGGATCACCATAGCAATTTCTTCCGTACTCGGCGGGTTGAAAGGGTTTTGGTACCAACCTCTAGCCACTCGTTTTATAACATCGGATCTTACCAATCGATTCAATTGTACCGAGATACTATTTTTATCTTCATCGATGAGCTGAACGATATCCGAAAAGGAGAACATGGTTTTTTCATCATGTTGTCTGAAAAATTCCAGCCATCGGTCCAGTTTCAATGGGATCCACCTCGGGATAGTACATCTTTGACTACCTTATCAACACTCGCTAGGACAGTATCGAGATCATCGTGATAATACTGGTATAACGAAGGCGATAAGAGCCGTTTCAATTCAGTATCCAGTATATCCTTTCCTTCTTTTTCCAACCGAGTACCGATTTCTTTTAGTTCGTCGATAAGATCACTTTTGTCCATATGGTAGTCTTTTATCTTTTTCAACAATAGGGGTAGATCGACTGATAGATCCTTCTGTTCTGTTAAAAAATAGATATCCCACAGATCCCGACCTTTTATGTACTTTCTACCGCTCAATGCCGCCACTTTATCGACCAGGATCTCTTCGGGTCTTTCTACTCTAACTACCGGTTGGAAAGGTGAAAAGCTCAAGATCTTTGTTTCATTCAAGTATGATGGTACGTCAAATAATTCGATATTTATCCGCACCCGTTGTTCTGGATCTTCAGAGGTTGTTTTGATGATGTATCTTTGGAAATCACTCTCTTTTTTCTGTGTCCTAGTTTTCACTCCTTCCAGGAACGAGTAGGAATGACCTATGAAATCTTTGGTTTTCTTCAAGAAATTTCCGATATTTATGGACGGACTGTCTTCTCTCAGTACGAAATCAAGATCTTCCGAGTATCTTGGATTGTCATAAAACAATCTCAAAGCGGTCTCTCCCTGAAATACGATATTTTGAAAGACCCCTTCTTTGCTGAAAGAGGTCAGGATAGCTTTTTGTAGTTCTTCTCTGAATATCAACTTTGGTGTGATCTCCTCTCTTTCTGATCTGATCTCGATATCTTTCCATCTCATACCCATTCTACATAATTAACAAATATGTTAAGTTATTAAAACCTATTGGTCTTAGATAGCTTGTATTATCCTCATCGACTTTGCTAGTCGTAGATTACAAAGAAAATTGGATGGAAAGATGATGAGTTTTTTTATCTCATCATTTATTGGCAAGGCTCAATTCTGGCCTGCTAGCAATCTTGCTTCACTATATTTTTGGCTTGGGTAACTTCTTCTCATATTTTTCACCTTTTTTTCTTTTTTTTCGTTCTCAATACTGGCCTGACAACAATCTTGCCTCACTATATTCTTGGCTTGGGTATGTTCTCTTCATTTTTCTCACGATAATAGCATAGCTAGTGATGTATTTATATAATTCTTGAAAATAATAATAGATAAGTGCAATGTAGTGTTAGAAAGGTTCAACTTTGAAGTTGAAAATGTTAGTCTGGATACCGGTTTTTAAAATATTTGTAGAGTTATTTAATTATGACGATTTTACTGTGTTTTTGTGGAGCCGGGAAACCGATGAGTTGTTAGGAGCATATGGATGAGGAACATAGGTGGGGATTGATAAAGTAATTATTGTAGCGGAGTTGGGGTATCTATACCCGCCCAAATTTCCCTGCGCTGGCGTTTTCCCTCCCAAAACACCTGCTCGGGAATGAGATGTTTAGATCTTTCGATAAATGAATGTGATAGTGTTTTATGTTATAAGACCTGCTAACTCTTCTTCCGTCATAACTTCGATCTTTTCCAGCTCTCCTTTATGAGTGTAGAACACGTAGGATTCGATGTCGTTATCTGGATACACTTTATCTAAAACGTTATGGTAAACGCTCAACTGTTTTCGGTATTCGTTTAGAGCACACAGATCCCTATCTGTCTTGTAATCGATGACTTGGATTCTGTTATCTTTTATGTGTATGAGGTCGATTATACCGTTGATCAACAGTTTTCGTTCATCCGTTTGGATGGGTAAAATACACTTCTTTTCTGGGATCAATTCTCCTTTTAGTGAGTCGATAAGTGCTTTGATGTTTTCTTCATCGATATTATCTGGAGTCACATCTTTTCCTTTGACGTACATGTCTGCGAATAGATGTACTTTAGAACCGTACTCTTTACCCAATCCCTTCCCTTCTTCGAAGCATGAACTGTCCATCAAAGAATGGCATGAATATTTAACTGGAGCGTGAGTTTTAACTGATGGGACGGTTAATTCTTGCTTTATTTCCTTCTTTGGTGTTTTGGGTTTGATATCAGGTATGATGTGTTGCGGTTCGATATCCATATTGTTGAAGAACTCACTTTCTTTATCCTTTTCAGCAGTGAGATAAAGGTAATTCTCAGCTCTTGTCATGGCAACGTAGAACAGTCTTCGATCTTCATCGTAATCTCCGCTGAGGCACTTCGATATCACGTACTTCTTCCAGTTATCGTATACGTATGGATGATCTTGTGTGGAAAATAGCTTGTTCTGCCTGAGCCCTATAGGTTCGTTGAAATCTATGGTACTACCGAATCCTCCACCACCTTTCCCCATATCAGCCAGTATGATAACAGGATACTCCAATCCTTTAGCGCTGTGGATGGTCTGTATCTTGAAAACGTCTTTTTCGGTGGTACTGTCAACTTCGTATGTTTCTCCAGCTTCGATATTAGCTTCGATAAAATTGATGATGTCAGTGGTGTTCATGTTGGTGTTATCGTAAACGTTTTCGAGAACGTCTATGATCTTATCCGTGAAAGGATCGTTCAGTCCGTATCTATCGAAGACCGTCCTGGCTAACTGTCCGATGGTCTTGGTGCGATCTAATCTGTTTCTGAACTTGAACATGTCGTCTGGGTATATACCGTTTTTAAGTATGTGTTTTACTTCATCGAAGGTGTAACCGGCCCTTTCTAGAACTACGGCCCAACCACGTTTTGATTTTAGATTTTTTAGTATCCTCAACCAAGCGAGTAATAGTAAAGAAGGTTCGGTACTGAAAAGTTCCAAGCCTCCTTCGTAGGCCACAGGGATGTCGTTCTCTTCAGCCTTTTTCATCAACTGCAGTCCGAAGTTCCTAGTTCTTGTGAGGACGGCTATATCTTCGTAATCCAACTTTCGTTGATCTTTATCTATCTTATATCTTTCATTATCGACGAGGTCTGTGATCTTCCAGAGTATAAGATCGATCTCATCATCGGCTGTGTATGCGTTGATTTCCGTTGGACCTGGGTTGTTGACTTCTTTCAGTTTGGTGATCCTTTCCTTGATCTCCTGCTTATCCAGGACTTCTTTTTTAGTGGCTTCTACCA
>JAWOGF010000012.1:0-7959 GCA_046497075.1 Candidatus Saliniplasma sp. | reverse complement strand
ATGTTCTTCACCGCTCACATCTCCGGTAGCATACGAATTTTTCACCGTGCCATCTATCCCGTTCCCACCGACGAGTCCGCCAACAGAATCAGTTCCGTTCACATTACCGTTGAAGTAAGAGTTGTTGACTGTGTTATCGTTGTATCCTACGAGTCCTCCTACATATTGATATCCGCTTACGTTTCCCGTGGCATACGAGTTGTTGACCGTGCCGTAGTAGTTCTCTCCAACGAACCCGCCTACATAATAGAATCCGCTCACGTTGCCAGTAGCGTATGAGTTCTCGACCGTGCTGTAGTAGTTCTCTCCAACGAGACCGCCAACAGAATCAGCTCCGTTCACATTACCGTTGAAGTACGAATTTTTCACCGTGCCATCGTTCCTTCCCACAAGCCCACCTACATAATTGCCAGTTCCGTTCACATTAACGTTGAAGTACGAGTTGTTGACCGTACCACTATTGTATCCTACGAGTCCGCCTACATAATCATTTCCGGTCACGTTTGCACCAACGACACCGATGTTCTCGAGTTTTCCTCCCGATCCTTCGAAAAGACCTACACTATCCTCAGTTGTCCTGTTGATCCAGAGGTCATTCACAACATGTCCCTGACCGTCGAATGATCCATAAAATAGATAACCATCACCTATTGGATCCCAACCGTTTGTGGTATTGACATATTCTTCATAACCGTCTGTCGTATCATCTATATCATCAACGAGTGTATAGTTCGCACCAAGGTTCTCTCCAGTATTGTTGAGATGATACCAGTTCGAGATCTGGTATGGATCCCCGGCACTCCCGTCGCCGCCGGCATAGGAAGTCTGGAAACCCGGAGCGGGATTTTGTGGATTGTTCCGAAGATAAGGATAAGATATATGGGAGCCAGATACGACATCCCATGTACTCGTGAAATCGAAAGCGTTCATGTTGGTCGTCGCTGATTCTCCTTTCATCTCAGCGGTCGTTAGGCCTTCGACATCCCCATTACCAGAACCAATTCCGTCGGATTGTCCGGTCGTCTCGGTATCCCAGTAGGAATCGATGACCGTACCTCCATAGTTCCATCCAACTAAACCACCAACATTAGATGATCCCGTAACATATCCCGTTGCATATGAGTTGGAGATAGAGGAACCAGAGCCGTAGTTACCTCCATTGAGTCCTCCAACGTGTTGATATCCGTCCACGTCTCCCGTTGCATAAGAGTCGATCACAGATGAATAATCCGTATTTCCATCGCTGTTGGTTCCGATCAATCCGCCGATATACTGATCTTCGCCTTCCACATTTACTGTAGCATATGTTTGTTTTACTTCGCCACGATTCCTTCCCACGAGTCCACCTGTTCGATCATGTCCGCTCACTTTACCGGTAGCATACGAGTTGCTGATTTTTCCATAAATTTCGCCCGCCAGCACGCCGACTACCGAGTTTCCTGTAACATCGGCGTTCTCCAGTCCTACGTTCTGGACGTGAGCATTCTCGTTCAGATCACCGAACAGTCCCACGTAGTTCTCGCTCGAACGATTGATCGTCAGATCCGAGATGATGTAGTCGTTACCGTCGAAGGATCCTGTGAAATACACACTTGAATTACCGATCGGCTTCCATCCTTCCCCACTCGTAGAATTGGTCCCCCACATCTGAGAGGCATCCTGAATACCGGAGAGGTCGATGTCATCAGTTAACTTATAGTCCACAGTCTTATTCATCTCCATCATCTGAAGTTGATGACTGTTGGACACGTTCGTATCCCATTCCATCTGCAGGAACGGACGGGTCTCTCCGTCGACCATCCACCACGTGTCGATGAAGTCCCAACCGCTGAAAGTGCTCTGGGTCATCATATCGGTGGTGTTGAGACCTGTTCCTCCGTCAGAGGTATCCTGACCGGTCGTCTCGGTATCCCAGTAGGAATCGGTGACCGTACCATTATTGTTAATTCCAACTAAACCGCCATCATTAGATGTTCCTGTAACAATTCCAGTTGCATATGAGTTGGATATAAAGCCATGGTTGTTACGTCCATTGAGTCCTCCAACGTACTCTGGTCCCTCCACATCTCCTGTTGCATAAGAGTTATTCACTAATGAATCTTGGGCGTTGAATCCGACCAATCCGCCGATATCCTGATAATCACCATCCACATTTACTGTGGCATATGTTTGGTTTACTTCACCATAATGTCTTCCCACGAGTCCACCTGTTAGATCAAATCCGCTCACATTACCGGTGGCATATGAGTTGTTGATCATCCCGGAACTTTGGGCCGCTAGGGCGCCGACCACCCTGCTTCCTGTAATATCGGCGTTCTCCACCCCTACGTTCTGGACTTGGGCATTCTCGTTCAGGTTGCCGAACAGTCCCATGTAGTTCGTTTCACTTCGGTTGATGTATAATCCCGTGATTGTATTATCTTGACCGTCGAATGCGCCCTCAAATAGAGTACTAAAGTTCCCTATCGGTTCCCATCCTTCCGTAGTATTTACATAAGTTTCATAACCATCGGTCGTGCTGTCGAGGGATGTTGTCAAAGTGTAATGCGCACTGAAATTACCTCGTACTGCATCTAGATGTGTCCAGTTAGAGATCTGATATGGATCTCTCTCGCTACCATCTCCACCATCAAAAGAAAGTGTCTCAGAACTTTGTTCAGATGTTACAGCTACAGGACTGATTCCCATAGACATAACACTAACTAACAGCAAAATAATTGCCAAAAAACTTAAGTCTTTTTCTAACCTCATTTCAATATCTCCTTATATCTAAATAGTTGATTATTACAATCATGCAAGCGACAGCGTTATAAATAATTTGACTAAGTTTAAAAACAGTTAGGACTAAATATTTTAGGACTTTTGTTAACAAAATTTACGTATTTTGTTTAATCTTTCAAGCCAGCCTCTTCCTAAGATTATACAGCATGATCTTCCTACGATTGATTGTGTGTGTAAACTGAAAGATTCACAACTGAACTCACTCCTCTTTTTTCCAGTCGTCATATACTGCTTTGAAAGCATCCAATTTTCTCTCATGGATAGGTTCCCAGCCTCTAGCATCACTGTTCTCTGCAAGGAATGCGTTTTCCCCAGGTATGTTCTTTGAAAGTTCGTTCAATCTTCTGTTATCTTCATCTTCTCTCCAGATATCTAGACTTTTATCAGGTGCCCAGCTTGAAGTTCTCAGGTATTCTGTCCTGTCAACCTTTCTTAACTTGCTGGGAAGAACTATACTAGACCCTACCCGATCGATCAATTCCTTCAGTTTGTTTATCTCCAGCTCGTTACCACCAAGTTTTCTGTATCCTAGGAACTCTATATCCATACCGTATAGCATCACTTCATCTAAGGTTTTTATCCACTGTGCCACTTTTTTCATATTCATCATCGGAAGATCGGCTAATGCCATCATCACTGCATTGTTCAAAGAGATCCAGACTGGTATCGCCTTTATCTTTTCGACCCCCTTTACCGTGAGTTTTCCAGAAAATGATTTTTTAACGGCTTTCTTCAATTCTCTCAGTCCCCAGATATAATTGATGATCTTGTTGCCTTCTCCTCTTTGTGCTTTGTATAGATGGGGGGTCAGAGGTTCGATATCTACTAAGGCGGTGTTCGACACCCTTGAAAATAATATCGCTTCACCATCGACATATACCTCATCATACCCCTGATCTTTTAATATCCCAGGTATGACCGGATCGTAGGCTAGCTCAGGGAGCCAAAAGGTTTTTGGTTCTATGTTAAAGATCTCCATCTTTTTCTCTTTATCCTTCCTGATCTGTTCAGCGACTCTATCTATATCCAAAAGAGGTAGTATAGCATGGGTATATGACGTCCCGGTCAACTCGATAAATCCTTCTTCTATACCTCTCTTGATCTTTTCTATGAGATCGGGCGGGATAAAACGTAAAGAATATCCAGTTATATTCAGAGCGAATTTTATCTGTTTTTCCAACAAGAAGTCTATAGTTGGCCTGTATGACCTTTCAATTATATCAGGGATCTCAGACTTAGAAAGTTCTGCATATTGTAAGTTCCCGTGAAATATGAATGAATATGACATATCAACTCACATCCTTTTCGACACCGTCGGTGGGCTCTACCAAGAAGTAATCTGCACCGGGATAGGAAAATTTTTCTTTATAATCCTGAAAAACATCCTCAGCAAATAGTTCCACATCTTTATCTCTGAGAAGGGCGATAACGGATCCGCCCCAACCGGCTCCAGTCAACCTTGCACCTAAAGCTCCATGTTCTACCGCCTTCTCTACTATAAAATCCAACTCTTCACAGCTGGCCTCATAATTTTTGGATATATCTCGGTGGGCTTTCGTCAAGATTTCACCTACTTTTTCTAGATCGCCGGACCTCAGTGCTTCCTTGGTTTTAACCACTCTATCGTTTTCTCTCATGATATATCCCAATCTCTTTCTCTGTATCCGTGGTAAGCACTTTAGTGAACTGGGGTCTATGTTTTTCGAGTCCTCTTCCCCCAACGAATCTAACGCTTCTTCCACTTTACTTCTCCGTTGATTGTATTCCGAGGATTTCAATTCTCTTTCGACTCCCGTGTGGAATACCACCGCTATTAGGTTTTCTGGGAATTTAACGTATTCATATTCTAAGGATCCAGTATCCAGATGTAATACGTGGTCCTTTTTACTCAATGAGATCGCGAATTGATCCATTATCCCACATGATACACCGACATAATCGTTTTCTACCCCTTGGCAAAGTAAGGCCATCTCTTCCCTAGACAGCTCGAGGTTATACAGATCATCCAAAAGGAACATCACACCGAGTTCGAAACTGGCCGAGGCACTCAGACCGGAACCTATCGGAAGATCACCCCTGATCTTTGCTTTGATCCCGCCTACCTCGTACCCCTCCTTTCTCAAGACAGAATAGACTCCTTTGACATGATCCAGCCATCCACCGCACTTAGTAAGATCGTCGGGCTTGAATCTTTTCCTTTCATCGAAAGCGCTGGAATAAACATCTACGATATCGTTCTTCTTCCCCTCTACAACAGTGTAAAGATCAACTGCCATGGGCATGACATATCCGCCGGTATAATCCGTGTGTTCACCTATTAGATTTACTCTCCCAGGCGATCTGATCTTGATCATATTTCCTTCCATCTTTAATCATTTCCTTATATATCTCTTAATGTTCCGCCTTTCTCCTCGGCTAAGGAGTTATTTATGAACGTACCGGCTCCTATCTCACTTCCAGCTAGATGTTTTAACTTGTCTTCCGTTCTGTAAGGAGGGTAGAATTCGATATGGAAGTGAGAGTATTCCTCGCCCCCTTCCTTGGTAGGCTTTTGATGCAATGCCATGACATACGGAAATTCAAAGCTGAAAAGGTCATCATATCTTGACAAGATATTCTTCAACATATCCGCAAGGTCCTCTTCTTCCTTTCTATCAAAATGTTCCAGGGAAGGTAGATGAGCGTTGGAATATATATGCACTTCATAAGTATACCTAGCATAAAACGGTACGAAGGCCGTGAACGAATCATTTTTCGATACGATCCTTTCCTCTGCTTCATATTCTTTGCTCAGAACTTTGCAGAATAAACATTCACCGTGTTTTTCAAGATGCTCTTTGCTGGATTCTAATTCCCTTCGTATGATAGGTGGGATAAATGGATAAGCATATATCTGGCCATGGGGATGGTTCAACGTGACACCGACTTCTTCTCCTTTGTTTTCGAATATGAAGACATAGTCGATGAAGTCTTTTTTACCCAACTGCACATACCTGTCTTTCCATACCTTGACTAATTTGATAAATTTGCTCAGAGGTTCTTTCGACATGACGGTATCATGATCTGGAGTGAACAACACCACTTCGCAGATACCTTCAGCCTTCCTGGTCTTATAGATATCATCGGACTCTACTTCTGGATCAGGAGGATCTTGGATCAGCGAAGGAAACCTGTTCTTGACTACGGCTATATCGTATTCTCGGTCGATGTCTTTATGTGTACCTGAATCTTTTTCTGGGCAGAATGGACAGAAATCTTTTGGCGGTTTAAACGTACGCTTCTGACGATGTGTAGCCGTGATGATCCATTCCTTTTGGAAAGGATCCCATCTCAATTCAGACAGCTTACCCACGCTCCTCTTTTTTTGGGCAGGACTCAACATCGGAAAAATCGTAATAGATAACATAGACCCCGTCCTTCTTTTTTACCTTCTTTTTATCTAATTTCATGTGACCATCTCTCTGTGATACCTTTTTAATCGAACCGGATGTTAAAGGTGGTTGAAAGGATGACACAGTCATGGTGAAATAAATCTTTCGAAAACGATCAGGGAAAATCATAATATAATCTGGTCTTTTACCTTAAACATATGGATTTTCACGATTTTACATTCGGTACCGCTACTGCATCCCATCAGATCGAAGGAGGCAACCGGTATAATCAATGGTGGGAGGCGGAAAAGAAAGGGAAATTGAAATACCGTTCTGGGCGAGCCTGCGACCACTGGAGGCGCTACGAGGAAGACATAGAATTGATGGACCGACTCGGTTATGATTCTTACAGATTCTCCATAGAGTGGAGCAGGATATTTCCAAAAGAGAAAGAAAAAAGCAACAGTGCATTGAGTAGATATCAGGATATCATAGATCTACTAAATGAAAGAGGTATCATGCCTATGGTAACTCTTCACCACTTCACTAATCCAACATGGTTCATGGAAAAAGGAGGTTTTCTCAAGGATAAGAATATCGGATACTGGATTGATTATGTGGAAACTATCAGAGATGAGATATCTGGTGTTGATATCTTTTGTACTATAAACGAACCCATGGTCTATATCATGAATTCTTACTTGACAGGTGAATGGCCCCCTTTCAAGACCTCTTTGTTTAAGTCGGCCAAAGTGGAAAAAAATCTGATCAAAGCCCACGACGCGGCTTATAGGATATTGAAGGGAAAAAATAAGACCGTTGGTATCGTCAAACATTTTCCTGACATCAGACCAAAAACCGATAAGAAAAAGGATATAAAAGCCGCAGATAAGGCTAATGACCTATTTAACTGGAACTTTTTAGACGGTTTATGGGATGGAAAGGTCAAAACTGCTCTGAAAAGTTACAGCGTTCCGGAAAGTGATACCGATTTCATAGGTCTAAATTATTATACCCTCCATGAAGCGAGTCACAGCTGGAATCCTTTTAAGATGTTTTTTGAAACCGAATTAGTGGAAAATGGGGAACAAACTCTCATGGGGTGGACTGTTCACCCAGAGGGACTGTACAGGGGAATAAAGGAGATACAGGATAGGTATGATAGACCGATATATATCACGGAGAACGGGATAGCCACCCATGACGATAGATGGAGAGTTGAATACATCCTGAAACATCTGATCCAGGTACATAAGGCTAGAGAAGAAGGATATGACGTTAGAGGCTACATGTACTGGTCATTCATGGACAACTTTGAGTGGGCTGAGGGGTTCGAACCGAGGTTCGGATTAGTTGGTGTGGATTTTAAAACGTGTGAAAGGAAGGTCAGGAAGAGTGCAAAGGTGTACGGTAAAATAGCCAAAGAAAAAAGTATATCCGAGGATATCGTAAAAGAGTACATCAAATAGTGACCTCCTCACTCACCTAACCTTTGGTTAGGAAGGTGCTTCCTTCCATTCACCCGTGTCTACTGAAATTCTAAAGAGAATTCCATCGAGTCTCAGAATTATAGAATAATTCTAAGTTAGTAATAATTTTTTTCAAAATTGTTACACTATTTGGAATTTGATTCCAAAAATATCATCTGGTTTTCGGACTACCGAAGAAAACTTACAGGAACGTCCTGTAAGGGGAGAACGTCTCCCTTTTTGACGGTTGCCACCTACCTCACCAACTTGCGTTGCAGAGGTCAGGTCAACGGTAGTGACTTCGAGCACGGTCACGGTACTCCTGATGTCAGAAGAGG
>JAWOGF010000030.1:0-42944 GCA_046497075.1 Candidatus Saliniplasma sp. | reverse complement strand
CCATCTTTTGGTGGGGTTCTTATGCTGGTTTAGTTACAGGAGTAGTAGTTGGATTCTTCATTGGATATCATATCGAAAAGTTTTCTTTTCATTCCAAAAAAGAATTATTCCAAAAAAATAATATATAGCTTAACATCTACAGTGCCAAGATCGAGGTGATCTGAAGAGTGAGAAGTGAACAGAATGAGGGTGATTGTATGCTAGGTACAGATATTAACTACGGATGCGGGCAGGCAGTGTACGACGGCAGCGATGGACCGAGAGAGCGAGGAGAAGAAGAGCTGATGAGTCCGCCGATGAATCCCAACGGTGGCGGTGGCTGGAGTGACACTTGTCCATACGGAGTATATTTAACTTACGATGAATGTTTACAATATCATGGATGGGATGAGGAATATTGTTCTTGTGTCTGTATTTCCAGCTACAGCGATTGTGGCGGTGGTGAGAAGGTAGATTTGGTTGAATTCTTTGATTGTCTTGGAATCGAAGGTAGTGGAAATGTTGGTATGTGTATTTTAGGGCTAATCGGAGTAGGCTATGCAGCATTTGCTGCTGCAGCCTCAGGAGGAGCATTATTACCAGTAGTTATTTTGGTGGTCATTCCTGCAGCCTGGCAATGTAATGTGGCTATAGGGGAAATTAATAGCTGAATTTGAGGGTAATTATGAAGAAAAATTCACTTGATGGAATACAAACTCAAAAGCATAGAACAAACCTAATCTACATTCTTTTATTTTATATGTTTACAGTAGGTCTTTTATTACTCTCAGGCTTTTATATTTTTTATGTGTTTTCACTAGAAATATCATCAAGCATCTTGTTATATATCCTATTTTCAATTCCCCCACTATTCATTATCTATAGGTTAATGTCAGGCCCGCCTACCTATTATCACGGGTGGAAAAAGATTGATTTCCAATATTATTTTATAATATTATTTATAATGTATTTATCCTTTTTAGTACTACTAGAGTTGGAAATAAAGGTAACAAATTATGGAATCTATATTCATCTTGCTTCACTACTTGGTATACTTATATATCTGTTCATTTTCTTATTTTTTGCTGATGGTGCTATAAAAATTAGAAATCACGTATACTTTTATCAAGGTAATATGGATGTTTTTGAAAAATTGAAGAAATTATTAGAAAAAAATAATTTGGATTATGTTATTGAAGAAAAGGATAACAGATTCTTTAGTCATTCTAATAAAATTAAGTTGTTTGTTCCTTCTAAAAATTTAAGAATTAATTTTTCACCCAAAGGAATAACTTTAATGAGTCGTAGCATAACAAAAGATGTGAAGAACTTGATGAGTCTGACACAAAAATACCGGCTTAAAAAATTATCAGATAAATATGAAGATATTCAAAACATAGAGTAACTGATAGTAGACCCCACTCATTTCATTGAAAATCTGAAAGCGGTTTCGACAATACATATGGTAAAAATATGATTTGTTTGGAAAATAATACACGGTATATATTGGAAAGTCAGAAAAAAGGTATATATTGATATGTAAATACGGGCATCTAGTGGATAGTAAAAGAGGTGATCTGAAAAGTGAGAGTTAAACAGGAAAAAGAAAATCGGCTATTTGAAGCAAAAGACTGGAGCGATCTATTCGAGTACACGAGCGAGACAGATGATGACAGCAGTGGATGCGGATCAGCTGGGTACGATGGCAGAGACGGACCGAGAGAGCGAGGAGAAGAAGAGCTGATGAGTCCGCCGATGCAACCCAACGGCGGCGGTAGTGATGATACTTGTGCATTGGGAAGCTATTTTAGTTACGATACATGCTTATCATATAATGGAGGGGATGTGGAATATTGTGATTGTCATTGCCTTAACCTCGGTTGTGACGATGACGATGATGGGGATGACGGATCTTCCATTGATTGGGGGGAGCGTACTAGATTTGAAGTGAGAAAAGAATCGGGGATACCTTATGGTTACAAATTTGAATTTGATGCATATACCTCTGAGAGTTTAGGAACCGGGCTTGCTGCTAGCGGAACGATAGTTTGTGGAAGTATAGTTGGGGGAAATATTGCTGCAATACCCGCTTGTATTACAGTCATTGGCCTTGCATCTATATTTTCTTACTGTGCGGCACAATATAAAGGAACTAGAATTAATTGGAATATTGTGACTGGTTTAATAGATTCACATAGCTGTATAGAAAACTTCTAGGCGGAGATGATAATATGTCCACAAAAAGACTCCATGAAAATTGGAAAGAAATGACCGAATATAGGAAAAAACATTCTCCCTTTGCGAATCGTTTAACCTTATTTATAGTATTTATTTGGACTTTTGTAGGTATGACCTTTGCTGGTCTATTTATAGTAACGAGAGACATAAACATTATAGTTTCTTTTTTTCTGTATCTGGGGGTAAGCATACCTATCCTTCTCTATTTCATGTTTATTACAATCAAGGAATGGAAAGAAAAGAATTTGATTAGCGGTATATTCCTTGTGATCGGATATTCTTTATTAATCATTAGTTCTACATTTAGAATGTCCATGAGAATCCCTCTCATTAATATAATTATATTAGTTACGATGATCTTTTTATACATCCTATCACCGATTGACCTTATAAGAAAACAAAAAAGTAACTTGAAATAAGTAATTATTATAAAACCCATTTCATTTTAAAATATGATTCTAAAAAATTAAAAAGCAGGTTTGTGATCTAAATATGAAGCCTGCGTTACCATCATGGCATTGTTCCTATCTTTGGCGATAGGTGTCGTTTTCATCGTGTCATTGGTTGTGCTGGGATATGGAGCCGATTCAACTTTCGCACTTAATACATGATAATATGGTAAGAAATGAATTAGATTGGAAGAGATATAGCATACTCCGATTCTCATGGGCGTTGTTAATATTGATGATAGTTTTTTCTTTTCCATTTATTCCAGAAAGATATATAAATATACATATCGTCTTCCTAATCCTCCTTGTTTTTTTGAGTTTTATAATGTTTGTTATTGAAAGAAGAAAAATACTACTGGTTTTTCCGAATCAGGAGGATGAAGATAGCTCATCTCCTTCACCGATGATAGGTGGTCCTTATTCTAATTCTTCATCTCACTCGATAAATCCGTTAGAACGCGTCTATACTCTACACAGAGTGATAATTAACGAAAAAATATTATTTCCGTATTTGGATATTGGTTTTCTGATCATAGGTATGTTTCTTTCAGTAATAATGCTTTTAATTTCGATTTTCAATATACTATTGATATTAGGATCAGTCGCTCTGTATTATATTATACTTGATAACATGATTAAAAGATATGGAAAAGGTCCAATCGATGAAAATTAATCGAGAGTAAACATAAATATGATAAGCAAGATACCACCTCGGTGAATATACGTATCAAGGAAGGTGAGGTCGTGGATAAGGTCTGGAATGAATATGGATTTATAGGCAACTCTGTAAACAACGAAATATATGAGGCTGAAGGAGAGGACGACATCTACACTACATTCGTCGAGAAAGATGCTGTAGAGGAGGAAGAGCTCACTTCGTACAACCTTACGGAAGAAGAGTTAGAAGAGATCGAAGAGCTGATGGTAGAAGCATTGGGATTAGATGACGGTCCCAACCTAGAGTCGGAGACCGATCTATGGGAATGGTTCGCCGAGATGGACGAAGACGACTAGAGCGATCTGGTCGGGTACACGAACGAGACAGACGTTGACACGGGATGCGGATCAACTGGGTACGATGGCAGAGACGGACCGAGAGAGCGTAATGAAGAAGAGCTGATGAGTCCGCCGATGAATCCCAACGGTGGTGGTAGTGATGACACTTGTCCATACGGAGTATATTTAACTTACGATGAATGTTTACAATATCATGGAGGGGATGAGGAATATTGTTCTTGTGTCTGTATTTCCAGCTACAGCGGTTGTGACGATGACTTACCCAATCCTCCTGCAGGTTCCGAGTGTGATTCTATTCAAATGGAAGTTGGTGGTGTTCCATATGGGTTAAAAATATCGTGCAATATTATTATCAGCAGCAGTTACAACCACATTGTTCCTTCTGTGTTCTGTGGCAACTGTGCTGCATTCTCCACCCCTATAAGCTAAAATTCCACCCCGGATCACAGCGTTAATAGGACCTTCATCGGGATCATATCTTTCCATGAATCCCTCACAAGGAAAATCATCGCACTCTCCACAGTGGTCAACTTTTTTATCTTGAGCACATGCATAAGTTTCACATTCTCCCTAGAATGGTTTACCATCAACCTCCGAACATCCTTTACATTGAGGTTCTTTCTCTCCCTTGAACCAGTCACAGTCGTAGCAGACTATCCCGCATGGTGAAAATCAGAAAGCAAGTAAATTATGATCGATAGTCATCTTGTCTGTGACATTAATAACTGACAATTTTTATATCTGAAAAACGTTATTACCTAATATGGATAGATTAACAGATAAAGCATTAGTTATACCGCCTGGAGAAAGTTATAAAAGATGTGTTTCGAAAAATCCGGAACACGGAACTATCGATTTAGATAAAACATTGGAGCAGCACGAAAATTACGTGCGAGAACTTGAGAAATATGGTATCATGGTCGAAAAATTACCTATCCAAGAGGCATATCCTGACAGCATATTTGCTCAAGATACAGCACTTATCGGTGTAGAGTCGAATACCGCATCCATATGCCGGTTCGGTGAACCCTCTAGGAGAGGTGAGGAAAAGGTGGTGGCGAAATATCTTAAACGGGATGGATACGAGATCAAGAAAATTCAGGCTCCGGGGACCGTAGAGGGCGGTGATATCTTGGTCACCGATCAAAACAAAGTTTTCGTCGGTATCTCTGAAAGAACCAATGAAGAAGGGATCGACCAACTTTCCAGACATTTTCCAGAAACAGAATTCGTAAAGGTCCCAGTCACTGAAGTATTTCATCTATTATCTGGTGTCAATTTTATTGGAGACGGAACTTTGGCTATATGTCCAGAAATAGTTGATGTGGATCATTTCGAAGGATTCGATCTGGTCAAGATACATAGATCGGAACAAGATACTATGTACAAAAATAAACCCATAAATCTCCTCTATCTAGGTAACGACAAAGTACTCATGCCCGATGTTTACAAGAACACTAAAAAATTATTGGAAGATATGGGTTATACCATAATAACCATGGATATTTCGGAGTTCTGGAAGGGGGACGCTGGAACTACCTGCCCCATGCTGCCGTACTACAAAGGTATTTGAGGTTATTATGAGGATAAAGGGCGGTTAGTTTTCAACTTTTCACAAATTTTGGAGTTAACCAGTTGGCGACACCAGTTGTGAAAAGTAACTTTACAGCATCACCAACTATGAAAGGGAACGCTCCGATCAACAATAGATTCCATATGCTTACAGAGGAACCTTGTAAAACAGACATCCAGATATATAGATGAGTAAGTCCTATACCGTATATCAATACGAAGTTGGCAAAGGAAAGTATGCCTAACATTCCATAGATACTTCTAGATGAACCGTACCTATCAACCATATACCCTACAAATAATGATGCTACGACGAATCCGAGAAGGTAACCACCGGTAGCTCCGGTCAAAGTACCTATACCACCGGTCCACCCGGAAAACCAAGGGACTCCAGCAGCACCGAAACCGACATACATAGAAGCACTCACACCACCCCATGTTTTTCCAAGGATCACAGCTCCGAGTAAGATCCCAAAGGTTTGTCCAGTGATAGGTACAGGTGTGAACGGGAGATAAAAGCGAAGCTGAGCGAGGATTCCTATGATACAGGCGAAGATAAGTGATAAACCTGTTTTATGTATCATATCCAATTCGCTGCTGTATTCAAATATTTTCGGTCTAGGTAACGTGTAACCTACAACATCAATTTCCATATGATAACACCATTTCTTTAATCGAGTTAGTCATACACGGCATAGGGGATAAAACACACTGATAAATATTTAACTGAAAAATAGTGAATTATGATTGCCATGGATATCTCGGAGTTCTGGAAGGGAGACACTGGAACTACCTGTCCCATGCTGCCGTACTACAAAGAGATCTAATCTAAATTTTAGCAATCTTGGGATAGAATCTTTAATAACAAGACTCTTTTAATCTATATCATGAAGATAGGGTATCCGTGCATCAACAGAACACTCGACTGCACGAGTAACAGAACTTTTCGCTTGAAGTCATACTCGGTTGAAAATCTTATAGAGAAAGTTGAGAACAACCTGGATTGCTTGAAAAGGATCCTTAAATTCAACATCAAAAACGATTTGTTATTTTTTAGGATAAGTTCAGATCTAGTTCCATTCGCTTCCCATGAGGTGAACGATTATGATTGGGGAGGACACTTTCGTGATAAATTCCAAGAGATCGGAGACATGATCAAAGAAAACGACATCAGGATATCCATGCATCCGGACCAGTTCATCGTTTTAAACTCCAACAAAGAAGATGTGTATCACCGTAGTGTTGATGAACTCCTTTACCACGCAGAGGTGCTGGACCTTTTAGGTCTAGATAGAACTGCGAAGATACAACTACATGTTGGTGGTGTATATGGTAACAAAGAAAAAAGTAGAAAACGGTTTATCAAAAGGTACTCGGAGTTAGATGAAGTCATCAAAAACAGACTTGTTATCGAGAATGATGAAAAGTCGTACAGTGTAAAAGATTGTTTAGAAATAAGCAAAGAAAGCGGTGTTCCAGTGCTTTTCGATTATTTTCATCATCAATTGAACAACAACGATGAGGAGTTGACCCGGATTTTTAAAGAAGTTGAAGGTACGTGGAAAGAACATGATAGCATACCCATGATGGATTACAGTTCTCAGATGATGGATGAAAGGGAGGGGAGACACGCAGAATCTATCGATGAGGGGGACTTCATCAAATTCATAGAACGGTCTAAACCTTATGATTTCGACCTGATGCTTGAAATAAAAGATAAAGAAAAAAGTGCCCTTAAAGCTGTTGATCTAGTTTCAGATGATCCCAGATCTATTCCAGCTCAGATTTGATCTCACGTAGTTCCGATTTTATATCCCTCAGTTCTTTTGTAATATTTTTCAATTCAGAAGCTATCTCAGAATCTCCCCTGGCTCTTGAACCACCGCTCATACCTTCCATCATCTGGGCAAAGGGGTTCGCTCTACCGGACCCTCTTCTAGGGGGTCTCTGTCCACCCGATTGCTGTTGTCTCCTTTCCTCGATCTTTTCCTCCATCTTCTTTCTGAACTCTTTTGCGCGCTCCTCTGGACTCGGTTCTTCGTCGGACTCTTCGTCTGTCATTATATCGGGTAGTTATGGGGGGTATGGTTTTTTAAAAGTTATCCATAGTATTTAGTTAACACGATATTTTCAACGTTCTGACTGCTGTTGGCACATATTTAACCTAAAAAACTCTTCCCACTCTGCTAATATCTTCATTCCTGGTCCGCTTCAATCATTAGCTATCAGGGACCTTTTTTAAAATTATTAAACATCTTTTTTATGGACTGGATTAGTGTGGATTTCTTACCTGTCTCCCTAGATGTCCATCCATCGGTCATGTTGTATATCAGTATAAGAGAAAAGACCGTACCGCCAAAATTACAGAGTAGGTCGAAGACAGTATCTTCGATTCCAGCCTGCAACTTCATCTCGAATGAAACGTCTACGAAAAATTCCGATATCTCCCATATGACTCCTATCGAAAAAATGGAAAAAAGTACGATCAACGGTATAAAATAAGATGGGATGTATAAATTCTTAGATACCCGACCTGAATAAACCAACAATGAAAAAACGAGGACCGCAACTAAAGTCCCTGTTAAAAAATGTGTTATCCCTGGCCACCAATAGAAATAACGGTAAAATCCCATCGGTCTTCCAAATGCATATAAAAATATTACCAGGGTAGTCCAAAGATAAATGACAGATGGAACATTATATCCCGTATTTCTTTTAAAAATATCAGGGGATATCGCGAATATTAAAGAGAATACAGACCAACTAAATATCACCCATCTCTCGATCAAAAAGCCGTATATGACTATCGCAAAAATACCGATCTGAAGGATCCTAGAAACCACCATGAATGAGGGGTAATCATATTCTCCGAATAATGATTCTAATACCTTTAAAAATTCCTCTCTATAACCAATAAAATCATCTTTAAGTTTAAAATCAGATACCACATTTTCCATTGGGAAAAACTCGTAACTATCGATATAATCCATAAGATTGACACCTATCGATATACCTATCAGTGTAATTATGATTAGATATACCATAAGATGTGTATTCCCCCCCAAAAAGCCAGTGTTCAAGTATTGATCACTAAGGAAACGGATTACCCCAAAAACAATGCCCACACCTATTGTGGTAATTATGATAAAAGAGACAGTGAACAATCTATTAGGTCGAAAATCAGTATGACTGTCCATGTTCAATATGATCATAAAGGCCAATACAGATGCAAGGGCTGTAAAGGCGATGTCCCTGAATACAAAATAAAAATGTAAATCTAAAATACCAGCGGCCCCGAAGGCACCAAATATCATTGGGAATAAAGACCAGAGGAAAAGGTCTATCTTCAATTTCTCTAAATCCATATCTCTATATGGTTCAGGTTCGATTTTATCTATATAATACATCAAGATGAGATAGGCCACCGTCATTATAGAAAGTAGTATCTCTCCACTCCTCAAAGCTAGAGCTAAAACTGTGCCACCGAACACTATAACGAATGATATGAATATCCGTCCCCGGCCCCAATTTTTCATCCTGCGTTTATAATGAGCTACAAATTAAAAAATCTTTCTTATGATCTCAGATTGTAACTTAAGAGTAGGAAATTCATGAGAATCCACCCATTACGCCTGCTCACCATATGCGATCCAGAGTAGTTCCAGTTCATCGGAACCCTCTTCCTTTTTTACTATATGTGCAGTGTTAGGGGGTACGTGGACTGACATTTTTTTCTCCAGTTCTATCTCTTCACCGTCGATAACCGCCATGCCGGTGCCACTGAGTACTGTGAACACCTGATTCCAGGGGTCCTGCTCGTCTTCGTTTATCAGATCACCCTTTTCGATGGTATAATATGCTGACCTGATACCGTGTCCATAAGCAATCGGGACAGCGTTACCCCCGTGAACTTTTCTAGAATGTTCCTTACCTAGTTCGGTGATCGTAGGATAATCTTTGCTGAAAAAATGGATCAAGAAATGATACAAAATCTGCAGTTTCCGATCATCCATCTCCTCGCCTTCCGGTACTCTAAAATCAAGCGGTGCTGGGTCAGATATGTTAGCTCTTCCGGCGGCTGTCATCCCGTTCCATTTTCCAGAGCTTAACTTTTCAAAGGTATCTTTGGACATGACCAGACCGATGTCCGCCTGATTTTCTGTACTCGCTTCTTCAACAATAATATCACTCCTTCCCATATCGACTAAAAATCCATATTCATCTCCGATCGATAGATGGATCGTACCACGTAATCGATCCGGTTTTTTCTTTGAGTAAAACAATGCCATCTCTTTAAGATCTTCAAGTAGAGTCATGCAGTGTAGAGTGAAAAAAATGTATTTAACTAATTCGTATAGACTTATAACGGAAATCGGATCGAAAATCCGTAAATGATCTGTGGATGAATCAGCATACCCATATAATCACTATATTTTTACATTAACAAAACAGTGCTCGATTTTCTCACAAAAATTATAAAACAACCCTTATTTCTAGCGTTCTTAAATATGTCAGAACAAATTTCCAGAAAACTCGGTATACGACTTTCATACAAGCATCGATGGGTGATCCTGCTACTTCTCTTCATGACCATACTGGTCGCTTTTATAGGGCGACTCACCACTTCAGTAGCTCTCAAGGAAATCGGAGACGACCTGGTCTGGTCCACCGCAGAGGAAGGGTTTTTAGGCGGAGTTCTAATGGGTATATTCCTTATCAGTTATGGATTCTCTAACGTATTTTTTAGTCCAAATATCGATAAATATGGTACTAAAATAGTTCTAGTAAGTTCCATGGTCGGATGCTCTTTTGCTGTTTTCCTGGGAGCGTTCTTCGGGCATATCTATTCCCTGTTCCTGATATCTCGACTCCTACTTGGATTGACTCAAGGAGTCATGTTCCCAGTAGCAGCCAAAGTAATTGCAGGATGGTACAAGAAAGATATGAGGAACCGTGCAAACTCTATTTTTATGATCGGAGCACCAGTAGGCGTTGCTTTCGCACCTATAATCATGGGACCTATCATACATCTTTACAGCTGGCAGCTCTCTTTTTATTTGATAGCTATCATAGGTTTTATCCTTGCTGTACCAATATTACTTTTTATAGATGATTCACCATCTGATAAGAAAGAAAGGAAAACAACTAACAAAGATATAGATCTAAAAGATGCTTTCAAAGAACTTCTTAAAGACACAAAATTCAAACAGGTCATAGTGGGATTTACCGCCGTTACCTCGGTATGGTGGGGTATAACACTTTGGGCCCCTACTTATCTGGAGCAGGTACACGGTTTCCAGATGGGAGAAAGTGCATACATCGCAGCGATCCCTTATGCAGGTGCTATCTTAGGACTGCTGATCGGGTCTTTTGTGAGCGACCTGAAAGGGAACCCGAATAAGATCATAATGTTCTCACTTTTTACAGCGGGGGTCATGATAATCATCCTCACTTTTTCACCGATCTCGAACCCGATAAGTGCCATCGGACTACTCTTCGTCGTATTTCTATTCGGACAATTAGCACCACCATTATTTTTCACAAAACTTCAGAATTCGATACCAAAAGATGAATTGGGTTCAGCTACAGGTCTGATGAACGGTATAGCTAATACCGTGGGGATCATAGGCCCCGTAGGTGTAGGTTCCGTCGTGGCTTTGACGGGGTCCTATGAATTCGGGCTTCTATCGCTTACAGTTATCGCATTCACTGGGCTTGTTGGTTTTTACAAAATATTATGATACAACACTTGACACGCAACACGTAGCGATTCAGGGAAAAACATCGATCACGGTTTGATGTAAGACCATCCTTCCTCTTGTTTTCTGACCAACTCGCTGACTCCGGCGGGTACTGCATAAATATCAGCAAGGAGTTCCTCTTCTTCGATGCGCAGTCCTTTCAAACTGTTAGAACAGACCTTGATGAATACTCCACTTTCAACCATCTCTTCGATCTTACTTTCATAATTACTACCCTGCACGAAATCTCTTACAGCCAATCCATTGACCAATAGTTCGACCTCCACCGCGTCCATATCTCTTTTTAGGTTTCTGATATTCGCTAATACCTCGTTGGTCTTCTCTTCTTCATTTAAATGGAATACAACCTTCATCTACGTCAACTCCTCTTTGATCGATTCAACAGCCTCTTCTAGGGCTTCATCTCTACCCTCAGGTTTACTGCCTCCACCCTGAGCTGTTTTTGGACTTCCTCCGCCGCCACCGTTCACCTTTTTCGCGGCCCTTCTTAGGATCTGCGACATATCGATATCAAGATCATCACTTCTGGAAAACACCAGTTGGACGTCACTGCCTTTGGATACGAGAAGAGCGATATTTCCATCATCACTTGTTATACGCTCTGCAGTGGACAGCATCCCTTTAACACCCATATCTACCACACCGGTTACCACCTTTGCCTCACCTATTTCTTCGCCTGGAAGGAGTTCTTCTGCAGCAGCTATCGCCCTATATTTCTTCAGTTCATCGAGCTGTTTACCTCTTTCCTTCCATTCCGAGAAGAATCTGCGTGCAGTATCCGGAAGTTCCGATTTACTAACGCTGAATGTCTCGCAGGTTTCCAGCAGTATGTCTTCCTGCTGCTGCATCTCTTCAACAGTAGCCATGCCAGCTGTAAATACTATCCTTTCCACTCCATCCTGGATCCTTTGTGTATTCTGGATCTTGATAGCTCCGACTTCAGAAGTGTTATCGCAGTGTGTCCCACCGCAGGCCTGGGCATCGTAATCGACTTGGTCCGATATGTAGACCACACGGATTACATCACTCTCAGGCACTCCTCCTTGGTAGAGTTCAAACCCAAACCTCTCCTCAGCTTCGTCCTTGGTTAGTTCTTCCTTCTTAACGGGTATTCCTTCCAAAACCATTTCATTAGCGACTCTTTCGATCTCCTTGACCTCTTCCCTGCTTATCCTTTTGTAATGGGAAAGGTCGATCCTGGCACTATCGACACCCTTCTGGGCCCCCCTCTGCCAGATATGTTTACCTAAAACTTTCCTGGCACTGCTGATGACTAGGTGCGTTGCGGTGTGATGTCTGGTCAAGTTCATCCTTCTCTTCCAGTTGACCTTACCGCTTACGATCTCTCCTTTAGGGATGTCACCTTCGATCTCATGGATTATCAGACCTCCTTCTCTACGAACGTGGGTGACGGGCACCGTAGATTCATCGGTATCGATCGTTCCTTTATCGGAGGGCTGGCCACCACCCTCAGGGTAAAACAAAGTTTGGTCAAGGATCACCTCACCGTCATCCGAATGGACCACGACTGCATCGAACGTATCTGCCTTTTCATCATGATAGTATAAAGGTTTAGTATCCGGTAATTCAGGGTATTCTGATAACCTAGTCTTCTTTTTGATTTCCTTTCCTTCATGCCTTTCAGCAAGTAATGAGTTGAAATTCTCAGGTATGTGAACCTCTATGTCACTATCTTCCGCCAGCTCCTTAACAATTGTCGGGTGGATCCCGTGGGTATCGTAGAAATCTATCAAACTTTCAAGGGATAGTTCATCATCCTCTAGTTCTTCGAGTTCTCTCTCCACCAATCCTTTACCGCGTTCTAAAGTTTCCTCGTACTTCTCCACTTCGATCTCAAGGATATCGAAGACCAGTTCCTTATTGCTTTGGTCCATTACATCATCGAACAGTTCGAGCTGTTTATCTACAAGGTCTTTGAGCTCGATGTCAACTCCAAGCTGGTCGATCTGCCTTAAAACCCTCCTGATCATCATCCTGACTAGATAACCCTCTTCCACGTTGGAAGGGATCAATCCATCTGACAGCATCAGGGCGATAGTTTTTGAATGATCGGCTATGGTATACACATATCTCAGCGTTTCTAGTTTTTCGGAGATTTCATCTTTATCTAGATCTACATCCATACTGGATAATCTTTCCTGGAGCTGTTTAAGTAGCTCTTCATCATGGAAATCTCTTTCCAGCCTTCCAGCAAGTTTAGTGTACTCTTCCAGCATCTTTCGATACCATCTTTCATCGATAGGGTGATCGATATCTCCTTCAGTGCAGATATAATCGATGATCTCTGGGAATAATGAATCGTAGATAGTAGGTGCACCGTCGGATATCCATGCCCATCTCTCGACCCCGTAACCGGTATCAACGACGTTAAGATCCAAAGGACTGTACATATCACCTTCCAGCTCGATATCGCCGTCGGGGTCCTTCTCCATGTTCATAAAAACTAAAGTTGCTACCTCCAATCCTTTCACGTTGACTTCCAGTGATGGACCAGCGTTACCTCCTCCGATCCAGGGATGTTCCTTGTAAACTATTTCTTTCTCTGGTACACCTATGTCGAGCAGCATCTCGTGACAGTACTTGACGGTCTCTTCCTTCCAGTAAACGAAATTTTCAGATGAGTTGAATGAGTGATGACCCATCATCTCGAAGGAAGTCAGATGTTTACCCGTCCTACCAACTTCGTCCAAGTCCGGTAATCTGATGCAGGGCTGTGAAACAACAAGTGGATTGGCCGGTGGTTTTACTTTACCCGATGTAGCATGTGGTTGAAAATCATAGATACTCGCATGCACGAGGAAGACGTCGTCTCTCCACCTGGCAACTACCGGGTACCTTTCTAAGGCAGTATGTCCTCTCTCAGAAAAGAAATCGATAAAGTATTCCCGCATCTCTCTTAGATCGAATTCCCTATCGGTCACAGGGTCTCCTATGAAATCGAATTCCACGCATGGTGCGTCCTGGCATGTTTCTTCGTCTTCATCTAAAGTCCAGAAGTGAGCACCGCACTCCGTACACTCCTTGCGAAAGTATCCTTTTTCTTCAAAGAAATCCAGCTTGTACTCTTCCTCGAACATGGTCAAATAAAACTTGGAGGTATAAATAAATCATTCGATTGTAGTTAGTTCATTCGATTATAATTAACCTATTCAACGATGTTTTCATCTAGGATATTTATCTTTGCCCCTACTATTTACTAGATATATTAGGGAGATAGCTAGGATAACGATAACGAACAATATCAAGACGATGATACTAAAGTTTGAGAAGAATCCATCGGTCTGGCTATTGCCATTTTCACTTTCTTCCTCTCCATATGCATAAAGTACACCATCAGTACTGGTCAAATACAAGGTTCCATGCTCATCGACGATGAGCCTATCTGAAAAGGCAGCATCTTCGAAGGAATGTTCCCATCTGATCTCACCGCTATCGTCGAATGAATGAAATCCTATGTACCCATCGTTTTTATATGTATTATCATAAAACCCCACATATAACATCCCATCATCCCCGTAAACAATACTCCAAGGTGTCTTGGTAGTTCCTCTACCCAAGTCATATTCCCATCTTAAATCACCATCGCTGTTCAAGGACTTGAGGTGGTATCGGGTTTCATCGAAACCAAAACCTTCCATTCTTAGTGATATAAAGTACAAAGTCCCATCTCGACCTATATCGATGGGGTGATGTCCCATAATAACAAAACCAAATTCTTTAATAAATTCTAGCTCACCCTGTGGGGTGTACGAATAAATGACCGTTCCAAAATCCTCCCCAGCTTCACTAAAAACCAGATATATATCCGAATCTTCTTTTACAATGATGTCAACAAATCTGAGGTCATCATCCATATCCAAAGTACGTTCCCAGATCACATCACTATCCTCAATGGCAATTAAGACTTCTGATTCCTCTCGGGATGAAAGGAGATAAACTGTCCCCTCCCCTCCCACTATCGGGTAACTGATCCCATCAGCTAGGTCTTTATCGAAAATAAAGTTCCCTTCGGTATCGTAAACGTGGAGTTCACCCGTTTCAATAGAGATATAAATAGAATCTTCAAAGACCGCAATTCTCGGATTTGCTCTAAAATCACCCAGATGGTTTTTCCATTTCAGTTCCCCGTCATTATCCAAGGCGTATAAGTACGATATATTAGGACCAGTCGCAGTCCTTCTTTCCACAGAAACAAAATATATCGTGCCGTCATCTCCAAATGTAGGGTAGGTAACCGTTTCATCTTCAAACGTGAAATTCCATCTTAAATTCCCATCTCTATCTATAGAATAAATGGCACTACTGTTGTAATAGATGTTCAAAACATAGATATTACCATATGGGCCTATAAAAGGAGAGGAATACCTATCATCAAATTCCGTTTCTTTGATCTCATACGTCCAGAGAGGTGTTTCGTTCAAAGGACTTTCACCATCTATTTCCATAGCAAGTGAAGTATCAAATCCTTCGTTTCTGAAATCTTTACCAATAGTATCACGATCTCTTGGTTTGATAGCACCTGCTACGATTACGACTGCTAAAAATAATAAAATAAGTACCAAAATGGTTTCAATCTTTGATTTCTCAGATTCCATATTCTAAATCCCCATTCATCGTGTTTTCTAAATATCTCTATTTTCACTCCAATATATATATGAATGAGGGTTGAGATATATCATATTTGCGTTACAAGAGACATACCCTATCAAAAGAGTTATTAACTAGAACAGTTATGTAAAAATAATGCAAAAGCAATTGCTCTATTCTACGATGATGATTCTAGTCCTCCTCTCAGTTTCCATATTTTCAACTTCATTAGTTTCGGCAAACGATATCGATTGGTACTCCTATCAGGACGGGCTTTCAGCATCTGAACAGAGAGGACAACCTGTTATGGTCTACTTTTATACCGACAATTGCGGATATTGCGATATGATGGAAGATGAAACTTTCACGGAACGTAGTGTCCATGAGAAAAGTGACGATATAGTTTTCGTTAAAGTGGATGCCAATGAAGAAAGAGCACTATCTTCCCAATATGAGATATCCGGTGTGCCTGCAATGATATTCACTGACTCCGATGGGAGCGAACTTCAAAAGGAAGTCGGGTTCCTAGAGGGGGATCAACTGGTGACCGTAATCGAGGAGGTCACCGCGGACTATGAAGGAGAGGATACTTCCGGGACAAGTGAAACTACCGATCAGTGGTCTGAGGACGGTCCGATTCCAGAGGAGGATAACTTCTTCAGAAACATGCTGATAATCACCGTTTCCTCATTGGCAGTCGCTGTAGCTACTATATTCTACCTAAATAAGAAAAACGAAAAAGAGAAGTAAAAATGAAGGTTCACCTTTTCATCAATTTTGAGAATGTTGTAACGAGCACGAACACTATCCCGGCCAATATCACGATAGTAGGGCCAGCTGAGGTATCAAGAGTATGAGACATCCAAAGTCCAGACATAATGAATACCAGGGAAAGTAACGATGAATAAACCATTATCTTTCTCATATCATGGGTGAAGTGATTCGATACGGATGCGGGTATAGTCAGTAGGGCAATCACGAGTATGATCCCTACAAATTTTATCAGGAATACTATGGAGAACGCTACTAAAAGTAGGAGGAAGATATTCAGATAAAACGTTTTAACCCCTACGACTTTTGAAAATTCCTCATCAAAACTTACAGCCTGTAATTTGTGATAGAAGAAGACCACAGATACTAGTGTTATTGCGGTCAGAGCCAACAGTAATAAGATATCAAGCCGTCTGATCATCACAATATTTCCAAAAAGAAAACTAGATGGACTAATAGTTCTATACCCGGGAGTTATGGAATAGAAAAAAGCGCCTAGAGCCATACCGATAGCCCATATCACTCCGATGGCGGTATCCTCACGTTCTATCTTCCGCTCACCTAAGATTCCAACCCCTAACGCTGATATAATAGTGAACAGAGAAGCACCGAGAAGAGGATCGATTCCCAAATAAAAAGCCATACCCACACCGCCAAATGAGGCGTGGGCTATCCCACCACTGATGAAAACTATCCTCTTAACTACCACCAGGGTTCCGATTATACCAAATATCAACGATGCTAGTATGCCTGCATAGATGGCATTCCGCATGAAAGTATATTGGAGTATTTCGAACATGTCAATCATCCTCCGATGGCATCTTATGTTCAAAGACCCGGTGAGGGTGACCATGGGCAATAAGGTCCACTGGACATCCATAAGACTCTTCCAGCATCTCGGGCGTAAGTTCATCGCCACCATGGTATACCAGGTACTTGTTCAAACAGGCGACCTTATTCACATGGGATGAGATCACACCGATATCGTGGGATACCAATACGACTGTTATTCCCCTCTCTTTGTTCAATCTCTGAAGAAGTTCATAGATATTGGTCCTGATCTGTTCGTCCACGCTAGCGGTGGGTTCATCAAGTAGTAATATCTTAGGTCTGTCTGCAAGAGCCCTAGCGATCAGGACCCGCTGCTGTTGACCTCCCGATAACATCGAAAACTGTTTGTCCTTGTACTCCAACATGTCTACCCGGCTGAGACTTTGGCTCGCGATCTTTTTATCCTTTTCAGAAAAAAAAGGCTTCAAACCGAGTCCCCCTACCCGTCCCATGAGAACCACCTCCCATACACTGATCGGAAATTGAACATCGAAGTTCATCCGTTGTGGAACGTAACCTACTACATCACCAGCTTTACTGACTGGAGTACCAAATATCTTCACTTCCCCTTTATCGGGCTTGACTAACCCTAAAATAACTTTAAGAAGTGTCGTTTTACCACCGCCGTTGGGTCCGATCACTCCCAAAAAATCACCTTTTTCAAGCTCGAAACTCATATCCTTCAAAATGGTCTGTTGGCCGTATCGAACATCTACATCTTTTACCTGGATCGCTTTTTCCATTATAATCACCTAGATCCGAAAGAATCTACGAGTTTCTCAGTGATCTCTTCTAAATTGTCTATGTAATCCGGTGCGAGCGAATCAATAGTTATTACCTCACCATCTATCTCTTCGGCGATGGTCTGAGCACGACTTTCATCGAATTGAGGGGATACGAATACTACATGTATATCTTCTTCTTCAGCCTGTTCGATCACAGCCTCGATCCCTTTAGAACCGGGTTCCAATCCTTCACGTTCCACAGCGATCTGTTCCAACTCGTATTCGTGAGCAAAATATTCCATCGAGGGGTGATATATCAAGAACTTACGTCCCTGATATGGTTCCAATTCTCCTTCTATCCATTGATGAAGTTCGTCTAGTTCATCAATATATCCATCAGCATTTTGACGATATTGGCTTGTACTTGTCAAAGTAAGCGATTGTTCATCACTGTGATCTTGGTCACCACCATATTCCAACAGTTCGATACCATCACTTCCATCGATGACTACCATATCGGGATTCTGTTCCGTGAAACTATCCATCCATCTCTTTTCGAACTCCATTCCAGAACCAATCTTAAAGTATACATCGGCTTTTGATATCTCTTTCATCTGAGATGTTGTGGGTTCGTATATATGTGGATCAGACCCTTCTGGCACCATGACCGTAATTTCAACATCCTCACCGCAAACGTTCTCCACCCATTCCTCCTGTGGTGGTATGGTCACCGCTACTCTAAGAGTATCACCAGAATCGATATCCATACTCTCCAAACCATCTACGAAATTTTCGATAATTACTTCGACATTCTTCGGTGACATCCATATGTGTATATCTTTATTATCTTGATCACCTTGATCTTCTAAACAACCCCCAGCAAATATGGAGAACAACAATAGGCCAACAAGTAATAATGCCAAACCTTTCTTACCCATCCTTCTCACCTCATTTACCGAACTCTTTTTTTATCCAATGGCATTCTTCCAGATCACCCGGCTCATACGGTGGGTCCAAACATAGACCACACTCACATTCCAGATATTCCCGATAGTTCATGTCGATCCTCTCCATCATCTCCTCACTCACAACCGACCCTAATCTGCTCGACTCCCTGCAAGCATCCTCGAAGTCCATCCCCAAAGATTCCTGAAGGAACTTTTCAAGGAGGTGATGGCGCCTTACATCCTCTTCGACTATATCGATGCCGTCGCCATTGAGTATCAATCCTTTCTTGGACTGATATTCACCGAGACCCTGATTTTCCAACCTTCTCATCTTCTGTAGTGCACCCACTCTACTCACATCCATATCCTTAGCTAGTTCGGAAGGACCGACTGGCCTTTCGTAGCCTTCCTTTAAATAGATAGCTATCATGTATTTACGATCTCTTTCAGTCAGAGACTTCTTTTTCATATTGTTAAGTTGGGGTTAACGTCTATATATATTTTACTACCAACTGCCACCAAGATATAAATACATCGAATCGGTTATGTATAATAAATGAAAATCCACTTTTCATCTCGATATAAACTACTCGTATCTGTAATCTTGATACTCCTATTGATAACTTTGCCCACCTCCAGCGCTGTTCAAACTGCACCCGATTTCACCGTATCAACAACGTCGGAAAAAACATTCACTCTCTCAGAGCAGGAAGATCCGATCATCCTAGAATTTATGACTCCCCTCTGCACTCAATGCAGGGAAGTTGAGGAGAATCTAAAAGATTTACATTCAGATTATAAAGATGAATTCATCTTCTTATCCATAGACATCGATGGAAACCCGATCGATGATCTAAATGCAATAAAAGAAGATAAGAATATCCCCTGGGAGATAGCAAGCGGTGACGCTGAATTATTTTCAACATATCAAGAAACTACGGTCCCTATGGTGATAATCATCGATTCCGAGGGATATATCACATACGAGAAAGGGGGGGTTCCGACGAAAAGTGAACTGACACGGGAATTCGATAAGATCATAGAAGGGACAGCGGAGAGGAGAGAACTGAGAGAATACGGGATATACAGTATAGCTATCTTGGGCGGGTTCGCTTCATTTTTCTCACCCTGTTCATTCCCACTACTACCTTCCTACGTGGCTTATTACATAAGACCGGACGAGAAGAATAAGGAACAAACGGGTCTGTCCATGGGTATCAAAGCATCACTTGGTATAATCTTGATATTCGGAGTAATCGGTGTCATAGCGGTGAGCGGTGGAAGGTGGTTGGCTGAATACATACCATATCTTGAATTGGTCGTTGGTACTCTTATATTGATCTTAGGTATGTTCATCCTTCTTAACATCGATATAGGTGTACATCTTTCACAGAATCTTAGAAAGATAAAAGATAGACTGAATATCAAATCTAGTAGTGGTATTGATAATTCTTCACCCTTCTTTTATGGGCTCGGTTATGGAGCTTCATCCGCAGGGTGTACCGCACCGGTTTTCATAGCAGTAGTTTTATCTTCATGGCTGTCTCAAGGTTTTCAGGGTGCGGTGATCGTACTACTGCTGTATCTAACAACCATGTCTATATTGATGATCATATTCTCTGTATTAACCGTCCGCTTCAAAGATATTCTACAAAGAAAACTGAGTGAAGCTGCTGTATGGATCAGTAGAATTTCCGGGATGATCTTGATTGCAGCGGGTTCGTACCTTGTCTACAGTTTTATGATTCTTTAATTGTGGGTATGTGGTCCATAGTTCCAGAGGATGTATTGATCTCTCGAGTTTCGTACCTAGTACCTTTCCATATTTTCTCAAACTACCAGGATCTACGTACCCCTTAAAGTGTTCTCTAAACCCTTTGTAGACACCTACATCTCCAATCTTCTTGGGTAATTTGGTCACGGAACTGGAAAGGTTTTTTGAAATTTTATACGAAAATCTTCAACTGGCACTACGAAACCTTTTTAATACCCCTATTCTTCTAAACAATCGGTCCGATTTCAAATGGAGATGTCAAAACGAGAGGAATACGATTTCAAGAAAGCCTTGGAAAAGATCAAAGAAAAGAAAGGTCGAGGCACTGAACTGATCTCTCTTTACATCCCTCCAGATAAACAGATATCCGATGTAGCTGCCTATCTAAGAGAGGAGATGTCTGAGAGCTCAAATATAAAATCTAAATCTACGAGAAAGCACGTTCAGAGTGCCTTAAAATCGATCCTATCGAAATTGAAATATTTCAAAGAACCACCTAAGAACGGAGTCGTTTTCTTTGTGGGCTACGTCTCAAGTACGGGTGATCAAACCGAGATGATATCAGAAGCCATAGAACCCCCTAGACCTATCGAGACCTTCTTATATAGATGTGATTCGGAATTCTACGTTGAGCCCTTAAAAAAGATGATGGGTGAGAAAAAGAAATTCGGTCTGCTCGTAGTCGATAGGAGTGAAGCAACCATCGGTATGCTGCACGGAAAAAAAGTTGAAACGCTAAAAAATATCCAGTCACTTATACCAAGCAAACACTCTAAAGGTGGTCAGTCCGCTCAAAGGTTCGAAAGACTCATCGAAGGTGCAGCTCACAACTACTTCAAAAAACTTGGCGACTTAGCTAATAAGCTGCTTTTAAATGAGGATATAGAGGGTCTAATAGTCGGAGGACCCGGTAGGACCAAAGAGAAGTTCATCGAGGGAGATTACCTTCATCATGAACTAAAGAACAATGTGATCGACACGTTCAACACTGGCTACACTGACGAATATGGCCTCAAGGAGTTGATGCAGAAGGCACAGGATACTCTTTCACAACTGATCGTGATGGAAGAGAAAAAGTTGATCAAACGACTCATGAAAGAGATCAAGAAACCCAATGGTGGATTAGCAGCTTATGGAGAAGAAGAAGTAGAACGTGCACTCCAGCTTGGAGCAGTAGACACGCTCCTGATCTCAGAAGGGATGAATAAGGAACACATCGTCGTTGAATGTGAAGAGTGTGGATACGACAACGACCACATCGTAAAATCCAATGAACAGAAAGAGATGGACTGTCCAGAATGCGGAGCTCCCTTAGAGATCTCAGAAAGGAGGGACATAGTAGATGAGCTCTATGAAAGGGCGGAACAGGTCGGGTCGGACGTTGAACTGATCTCCGACGAGTCGGAGGAAGGAAAGCTGCTTCTCGACGCCTTTGGAGGATTAGCAGCGATACTTAGGTTTAGGATTTCGTGAGGATAGGAATATGGGTTACATACTCGATGAATTTGAAGATGAGGTCGTCAAAGAGATCAAGAAAATTTTAGAGTTAGATGAGAAAATAGATATCCCTTTAGAAATCCCAGACGAGGAAAGAGGTGATCTCGCGGTACCGTGTTTCATATTTTCAAAACTCTTAAAAAGATCACCAATAGAAATAGCTGAAAATCTAGCCGCCGAGTTAGAGCTGAGTAAAGGGTCGGTTGAACAGAATGGACCTTATATAAATTTCAAAGTGGATAATGAACGATTGGTCAAAGAGACCATCGAGAAATGTCTAGATTACGAGGACTCTTTCGGAACCTATCCAAATAAGAACAAAAAGGTAACACTGGAACATACCAGTGCCAACCCTAACGGCCCATTACACGTGGGAAGAGCCAGGAATCCTATAATCGGTGACACCCTTGCACGAGTGTATGAAAAGATGGGATATGAAGTAGAACGGCAATATTTTGTCAATGATATCGGAAGACAGATGGCTATTTTCACCTGGGGACGTTTAAATATAGAGGAAAGAGAACTTCCAGAACCTGAGCGAGATAAGATAGATTACTCCATGGTAAGGTATTATCAAAAAGCTAATTCCTTGTTGGAAGATGATCCGGATATAGAAGATGAAGTCCGGAACATAATCCATGCTATGGAGCAGGGTGATGAGGAAATATTAGATGTATTTAAAGAGAACGCTGAGAAAGTCCTAGACGGTGTTACCAGATCTCTGAAAAGACTTAATATCGATTTGGACAGTTTCAAGAACGAATCTGATTTTATCGTCGATGGTTCTGTCGATAATTTAGTGACTAAAATGGACAAGATCGATTCCTGTAGAAGGGAAGATGGTGCCCTTTTCTTTGAGAAGGATGGTAGAAAAACTTTCCTCACCAGAGATGATGGTACCAATCTTTACCCCGCCCGAGATCTTGCATACCATATGTGGAAGGCGGAGCGGGCTGACTCCCTACTTAACATATTGGGGGAGGATCATAAACTGCACGGTAAGTTCTTAAAAAACGCTCTAAAGGCGCTCGACATCGAACCGATACCTGCGGTCGTTTTCTATTCCTTTGTTAGTTTTGAAGGAAAGGAGATGTCCACGAGAAAAGGGATCTATGTCACCTTAGACGATCTGATGGATACGGCGCAGAAGAAAGCTAAGAAGGAGATCTTAAAAAGAAGAGACGACTTATCAGAGCAGGAAATAGAATATATCTCAGAAAAGGTGGGGATGGGGGCCGTTCGGTTCAACATAATAAAGGTTCAGCCGGAAAAACCTATCGATTTCAGATGGGAGGAGGCCCTTAATTTCCAGGGGGATACGGGACCTTTCATCCAGTATACGTATGCAAGAAGCTGTGGGATCCTTAATAAATCAAATGAAGAATTGGATCTGTGTGAAGCAGACCTCAATAAACTAGATGAAGAAGGAGAGATCAAATTGGTAAAAACCATGGCTAAGTTCCCCAGGATATTGAATGAAGTTCAAGATCAGAATTCTCCACATAGGTTAGCTAAATACGGTTTAGAACTAGCATCCGAGTTCAATCAATTTTATAGGGATCATCATGTTCTAAAATCAGAAGATAAAAAAGTGGAAAGATTACTACTGGTCAAAGCATATAGGTATGTATTGAAAAGTTTATTGGAAACACTAGGGATAGATTCTCCTGAATCGATGTGAAGATGAATATAAATGAATATAAAAAATATAGGCTGATTCACAATTATTAATGGAAGAAGATAGGAAGTAAAAAACATTTTCACCATGACTACTAGTTTACCTGATTATAAGAGCCGCTAGATGACGAGACGAGGAACATTATGGTCCCCGGAAGTATTAAATAAAATGTAAAGTATAATTGTTCTATAAGGCCAGAAGGATGATAAATCGGTTAACTTCGTTAGATATCGCCAGCCCGTCATATTCGTTTCAGTTAGCTCAGATACTTTTAGTTGGCTTTTTAGCTGCCACCGCAGTCGCCATAGTTTTCCACTACAAGGTAAAGGCAGAAGGCGATACTCTTTCTTTGGATCACACCATCATCTCGGGCATATTATTGACCGGGGCCCTAACGACTGTGTTGATGGTCCTAGCACAATTCGCCATGAAAGATGCATATTGGTATTGGTATGGAGAAGACCACGCTAGGATGAATTATTACACCAACATAACTTTACTTTTAGGACTGCTGATAACGGGTTTTGTATTCACGTATTACATCGTCCAGCGGGTAGAAGACAGGGTAAAGAAAAAAAAGATGGCATCTATCTTGGTGGTGGCGATATTGTGCGCCGCCGCTACCGGTTCCTTCGTTTCGTGGGCTAGCATCCAGGAGAGGAAGTATACACATGAGTATGAACTAACTCTTGAAAATATTCCGGAAGAGGCTTCATACGAACTCTACGTTCCTTCAATTTACGATAGAGATGTAGATAAGATGGATGTAGTTTTTAGCGAAGACGATATGGAAGGTGAAGCGTCCCTGTCTCATATCGAGACCGAAGAAGGAGTTTTACTGAAGATAAACGGCACCGGACCGCTCCAGTTGGATTTCTATCACGAGGGGACTTCCAACCGTTACGAACTACTGAGTAGCGACTGGAGGTATAATCGTTCGAGATCACATAACGGTGAGTTTCTTATTTTTTACAACTCGAGTTCCGACTGCGAGCCTGTCTTAGATATATACTACAGAGATTCTACTTTCTATCAGAGTACGGAACTTTGGATAGAAGATACTCTCAAAGAGGAGTGCTGGCAGTACGTTAACGGAGCGGAAGCGTCGATAGCTTAAACGAGTGCGAGATGCGTTTTTACTTAAATTTTGACTTGAAGTGGATTAACTAGCCCGTTGATGGATGAACCTCTACTGTTGGATAAAAACATGTAAAAACTTGGGTCTATTTCGTCATGATACATCTGCTTTTGTTAGCTGTTGCAAAATAAGAAAAAAAGATCAGATAAAAACTTGAGAAAGATCACCGTATAAAGATGAATATAAAAAAGAATTAAAAAAAAGAAAGGGTTTCATTATTGGTGTTTTACATGAACTTATCTTTATAGAAGTACAACCCAACAGTGACACCGATTATTACTATCGGTACCACGGCGTAAATTAAGTATCTACGCCATGCTGGTGGTTCTATATTTACATCGAGTGTTAGTGTATTATCTACACCTAGGTCTTCAGGTTCTTCACCGTCTGTCACTGTCACGTTCAGTGTCATGTCTCCATCATCTTCAGGAGCCCACGTAAATGTGATCACTTTCATTTCATTTGTACCGATCGTATCATCCGTTTCTTCACCTTCTTTCTCGAAAGTTAAATCCTCAGGTGATACAGGTTCATCATCGACTTTGAAACTTACACTTATATCTTCAGCCATTTTATCTCCGAAATTACTGACATTAACAGATACTGTTAGCTCTTCATCGACTCTTTTTTCGCCCGATACTCTTAGATTAGATAATTCAAGATCCGGAGTAGGTCCAAGCGCGATTCTTATCGTTCTAGATATGTTATCAGAGTTTCCGTTATCATCAGTAACGTTCAGGCTTACTGTATATTCACCGATCTCATCGAATTCATAATCCTGCAAGACCTCTCCATCGTGTTTGTATCCATCCTCTTCGATCCGCCAGGTAAAGTTGTCCACATCACCTTCGTCATCGTCGAAACCAGCGGGGTCAAAAGATTCCGATGCATCCAATGTTATCGGATATCTCCTTTCTATCCTATCCCCGGCTAGACTATCACTGGATATGGTTACGTTTTCTTCTTCTGTTTGATAGGTAAGGTTGAACAACGGAACGGGTGGAGTATCATCGTTGACCACGATCTCTTTTTCGTATATCTCCGAATTTCCAACGACATCAGTGATGTTCAACTCGACATCATAAGTTCCATATAAATCAAACGTGTGTGTAACATTGTACTGTTCAGGTCCTTCTATTGGGTCTGATCCATCGGTGAAGTTCCATTGATAATAACCGATCTCGCCTGAGTCATCTGTGAAATTATATGCGCTTAAAGAGAGTTCTTCTCCTTCGTCTACCTCGAAGTCACCTTCGATCTCACCGGTTGGCGCAGCATCGTCAACATATACTGTTATCTCGTCAGTAGTTTCATGTTGTCCAGTTTCTATAACTTCTACTTCCAATGTTTTCTCTCCACTTCCAGTGAATTCATGATATATCTCAGATCCGGTACCTATCTCACTACCCTCGAGATACCACGTATATTCTGCATCTTCTTCACTGCCCACAGGATCAAAGAAATCTGCCGTACAGGTAACATTTGTATCTTTTCGTACTATGTACTCCTCCTCGACTTCATCGTCCCCTTCGACCTCTTTCAAGTACACTCTTGGACTTTCTTCTAATGAGATGTCTACTTCGCCAGCCTCGCTCTCCTGAACTTCTAATCCAACTTGTGTTTTTTCAACGCCTTCGTAGGTATCGATATCGAGGGTTGTAAACCCGCTGATATCTACATTCTCTACAAAATTTGTTCGTTCATAATTCGGGGGTAAGTCGACCTCGTAGGAGTAATCACGGTAGTTTCCAACGATATAGTCCTGTTGGAGTTGTAGATCTACATCGTGCTTCTCTTCCAAATCGATATCCTCTAGGGGCTCGTATTCTGCCGTAGATTCTGAGGTTATCTCCTGAGGGTCGTCAATCAAAGAAAATACGGAAACTGAATCACCCTCAGAGTTTAAACCTGGGAAATCAATATCGAAAGAGTTTTCAACTAATTCATAAGACACGCCATCAACCTTCACGAATCTATGGGTTGATGGAATATTCGACTCGATATACTCCAAATCTTCTTCGAACAGCTCAAGTTCACTATAATCTAACGTCATGTCACCATCGCCGAAAGCTTGGTCTATCTGTAATGCAAGAATACCTATATTAGAATAGTCCATCCCTTGTATCATCGTATCCGGTTGATAAGTCCTATCTCTAATCATATTCATAGTGTTCCAGTCCTCGCTGAAGTCAATAGAAGTATGAATCTGCTCTTCAGCACTCTGGTTTACTCGATCGGTTGTACCGATTTCTGTAATTTCATCTTCAAGGACAGTCAAATCGGGATTATAATAAGGAAGATATCCATCAGAATCCACTACTACTGTATATTCTCCACCTGTAGGAGCGGCAATCTCGAAGTATGGTCCTTCCTCAACGGTTTTTTCCATTACTCCAGTGTCTTCATTGAACAGCGTAACTCTCAAAGATGTGGTAACCGCCCCATCTTCGGACCATAGGTATCCAGTTATTAATGGTGTGTCAGGTTCGTTGGTCAATATTATGTCAACTGTTTTTGTATTGTTTTCATCTGTTTTCTCTTCATCTATATCCACTTCATGCATGATCTCAGGATAATCGGGTGAAGTTGCCGTTATAGTGAAATTACCTTCATAGATACTCACAGTATACTCCCCAGAAGTTTCATTAGAAAGGCCAACTGTTTCTGAATAATCGCTATTCAGGTCATTTACAGTGATTTCCGTACCTTCTACCACTTCATCCTGTCCATCTAACACCGTACCATTGATCGTGTAATCTAACGGTTTCCTATCCACGTCAAATTCGAATTCCGTCGTTGTATCTTTTTCTACTATTTGGACCTCACTTCTTTCTCTAAAATAAACATGCTGTTCATCATGCGACTGTGAAGGTACTTCAACTCTATAATAACCTACATCTACATCTTCAAATTGGAAATATCCACCTCTACTGGTTTCAGTGGAATATTCTTTACTCTCAGAAAGATCTATCAAATGTACATCTAAACCACGAGGGACCGTACCATCGGTTGAAAGTAAGCCCTCTACTTTACCCTCTTGTCGTTCATCTGCTCTAGCACCAAATTGCAGTACCATCAGCCCGGATAGTACTAAGGTGAGCACTATCAGACCGGTAGCGATTTTGCCTACTGTTTTCTTTCTCATGTATGGTTCCTCCATAATGACCATTATATTATCTAATGATTGAATTACCGCTCTCATGATAAAGGGAGGTATAAATAATTTTTTAAACAAATAGGCCAAAATCGACTAAATCAGGAAAAACATAATATACCGATTTTTATCTATCAGAACTATGAAACATGAACGTAAGAGTAAAAGGAAGGGCAAAACATGCGATGTTAAGGGTTGTGACAATAGTAAAAAGGCCTCAGTACCCGGTGGAAAAGTAACAAAGAAGACCGATCTAAAAGTGAACCCATCTAGTGCAGCTGGAAATGCATACCTTTGTAAAAAACATTACAAAGAATATAAAAAAGCTACAAAAGAAGAAAGAGAGATGCGCCAGTTAGGTTGGGACTGAATCTAATAGTGGTCGAGCGCTGCTTTTCATATCTATATGGCAGGGGCAGTGGATGAAGCACAAGCATACTACACCCATGAACTCAATGCAATCAAAATAAAAAAGCTTATTAGATGATTTGATAATCCAAAAGATAGGTAGAAATGCATGGACAAGATCCGGGTGATGAAAGAGAGTCTTCCATTCCTTTTCCTCTGTGCAGTAGGAGGAGCTACCGCGGGTTTTGTCTTAGGTCAAATGGAACATATCTTTGAATTAGTACCCGGTCTGATAGTACTAGTACCTGCTATGATCGATATGAGAGGGAACATATCATCCACGATGGGGTCACGTTTAGGTTCAGCCCATCATCTAGGTTTATTAAATAGAGGAATCAAATCACCCGTAGTCCGTGAAAACATAATTAGTACGATCAGCTTGAGTGCTTTCATTGCTGCTGTACTACCTCTGTTATATCTGATAACGAGTATTTTTTTATCTTATACCGTAGAACTATCTGGATTATTTGCCATATATCTTATATCGGTTTTGACCGGACTAACAACTGGTATACTACTCTCATTCATCTCTTATTTTGCGGTCATATTATCGATAAAATACAATCTAGATCCAGATAATCTAAGTGGTCCTGCTTTGACAACCATTGGGGATGTTATTACCCTACTGATCCTTTTCCTTTATGCTTATCTCATCGGGGGTATGTTGTTATGAACTATGAATGGAAACGTATCTTTAAGGAGAGTGTAGGGGTATTGGTCCTGATGGCGTTCATCGGGATCCTCGGGGGGCAAGTTTTACATTCTATGGAAGAGGTCTTGCTACAATTCCCAATATTTTTATTTCTAGTACCACTGATGAACGGCCTTGGAGGAAATTTAGGATGTATATTAGCCTCTAGGGTGAGTTCGGGTTTTCATTCAGGTTACATAGAAGCGAACATATTCGATAAAGAGTTGAATGAGAATATGCTAGTTACTCTGATGATGGGGACCATATTGTTCACATCCCTAGCTCTTACTGTCGCCGCTACAAGTCCAGCTCTTCCGTTAGGGCAAACTGCACTGAATCTGATTATTATAATACTAGGTTCCGGGATGATAATCACGGTCGGAACCATGATTATAACGATCAGCATCTCCCTGATCTCATACAAAAAGAGATTAGACCCAGATAATATCGTTATCCCCATCCTTACAACATTAGCGGACCTTTTAAGTATAATTTCTATATTCTTTATGGTATGGTTGGTGATACTTTGAAAAAAGCTTTAAAAAATGAAGATCTAGAGCATGAAATTCTAAGATATGAAGATAAAAATGTTAGAGAACTCCTAACCGAAATGAAGGACTACTCTGAACTGATAGCAGACCTAGCTTATGCTGCTGTTGTATACACCAACAAAGATCTAGCCGATGAAGTAGGTCACATCGAATCAGAGATGGACAAGATGATGTATCTCATCAGATTGAAAACTATGCTAAGCGCTAGAAATATCGAAGACGCTAAACAGCTCAGCGGTATACTCCAGATAGCTTCATCTGCGGAGAAGATATCCGATGCTGCAGAGGATATGGTAGAACTGTTGAAATACGAAGAAGAAACCAAATCTTTACTCCCTCACATTTTTGATCAAGCTGATGAGATGATCAAAACATTGAGGGTAGCAGATGCGTCAAGTATGGCCAATAAAAAGATCGGTGACCTTGCTGTGGAATCTGCAACTGGCATCCGGGTTATCGCTATTCGAAGAAGAGGACGGTGGATATACGGCCCAACCGGTGAAGATTTCATCCGAGGGGGGGATCTTTTAGTAGTGAGTGGTTCAGAAGAGGGATATCAGAATTTAAATGAAATGGCACTTGGAAAAAAAGACTGGAGGGGTTAAAAAATGAGAAAGATAGAAGAAGATCTCATAGAGATGAAAAACATCTCCGAACTCATGCTAGACCTAGCTTATTCATCCGTTTTATTCCATAATAGGGATATTGCTGAGGAGGTTGTTGAACTTGAAGATAGGATCGACGGTCTTTACGAAGATATTTCCGATAAAATTTTTGCGAATTGTAGAGATGAAGATGACATCAAAAGGGGGAGAGTAGCACTCAGGATGGCTGATGCCATTGAAAGATTCGCCGATGCAGCTCTAGATATAGCTGACATAGTTCTTAGAGATATCGACCTGCATCCCGTGGTAAAAAAAAGTATGCGGGAATCCGACGAGGTGATGGTGAGAAAAACGATAGAGAGGGGGTCTTACTTAGATGGTAAAAGTCTAGAAGAAACGAAAATGGAAACAAAAATTGGTATGAAAGTCATCGCAGTTCGAAGAAATGATTCGTGGGTTTACGGCCCTGGGAAGGACTTGAGTTTGGAAAGGGGAGATGTTATTTTCGCAAGGGGACCCGAAGAAAGTGAAAGCACATTAAAAAAATGGGCAGGAGGCTTCACAAATTAGCCCGTGAGTCGGATATCGGGCGAGGATTTGCTAAACGATGTTTCGGTAACTAATCAATAGGTTTATATATAAATACAAAACTTGTTTAAAACCCCTTCAAAGTAAGGGAAAAGTTCTTTTACATTCGTGCATTTATTATAGGGCGTGGTCGTGATGGCCGATACAGGAAAAAGCGGAACCCAAAAAAAAGAGACTAATCCTTTAGATAAGATTTCGAACATTTTTAATTCAGCCATTGGCAGAAATAAAAAACCTAGAAAAATCATGCTTCCAAAATCTCAGGAAAAAAAGGAAGAGGAGATCCTATCTGGAAAGGGTGAATGGATATCAGAGTATACGAGGATACCGGAAATCGATAAGGATCATTTGTCTGTGGAAGAGATAGTACCTATAAGGGAGCCTTTTGGATACGCCAGGATACTATATGATGACGACAAAAAAGAACACCTATATGAAGCTATTGAGCCTGCTTTAAGCGAAAAAGAAAAGAATACTCTCGAATTGATAAAGGATACGCTGGACAGAACACTCACTTTTGATTGGGAGAGTATGGAAAGTAAGGATAAAGAGGAATTCCTTAGAGAGAGTGTTGAAAGCTTCATTAGGAGCAGATCTCTAAATATACCAGAAAAATCTGAAAAAAGGCTGGTATATTATATATTAAGAGATTATGTGAGATATGGTCCTCTAGATATCCTGATGAGTGACGAAAATGTAGAGGACATTTCTTGTGATGGCATAGACATACCAATATTCATCTACCATTCAAAATATGAATCCCTTAGAACAACCATCCGTTTTAAAGAGGAACAAAGACTCAATAATTACATTATCCAGCTTGGTCAAAGATGTGGAAAACAGGTTTCCGTCTCAACACCCATATTGGACGGCACTACGGGAGAAGGTCACAGGGTCCAAGCTACTTATGCAAAAGAGGTTTCCACTAGGGGATCGTCTATTACAATCAGGAGATTCAAAAAAGAGCCTTTTACACCTATAATGCTTATAAATTATAATACTGCATCCCCCGAGATGGTAGCTTATATGTGGTTGATGGTCGAGAACGGTATGTCGATGATAGTAGCAGGTGGAACAGCTTCAGGTAAAACCTCTACTCTTAACTGTGCCACTCTTTTCATACCCCCTAGCCTTAAGATAGTTTCTTTAGAGGATACTCGTGAAATAAATCTACCACATGAAAACTGGATACCAAGTACCACTAGAACAGGTTCTGGAGAAAGTAAAGGGGGAAAAAGCCAAGGCGAAGTTACGATGTACGATCTGGTCCGAAATGCTCTAAGACAGAGACCAGATTATATCATCGTTGGAGAGGTGAGAGGTAAAGAAGCACATACTATGTTCCAGGCCATGGCAACAGGCCACACAACCTACTCCACCATGCACGCAGATTCAGTCGAATCGATGGTCCACAGGCTGGAAAATCCTCCTATCAACTGTCCCAGAGTACTTCTGACTGCTCTTTCTTTTGTGATAATCCAGACCTTCGCTAGGATTGAAGGTGAAGAGGTCAGACGGATCCAAGAGATCACCGAACTTGTCATGTTCGAAGCAGAAAGTGATGAATTAGTGACCAATACCGTGTTCGAGTGGGACAGGAAAACTGACAATTATACTTACAAAGGACATAGTTTTAATTTCGATACCATCGCGGAGATGCAGAATCTAACTCAAGAAGAGATGGACGAAGAGTTCAACAATCGTATCGAGGTCATCGAATATTTGGTAGAGAACGACATGGAGGATTACAGAGAAATATCTAAGGTAGTGACTTCGTATTATAAAGAACCGGAAGAAACTTTAGCACGGTTAAGAGGTGAGAACTGATGGTAGAAATCGAAAACACCTTCGATAAACTGAGAGTAAGTAAAGACAGTTTTCTTAAAACCAAGAGGACCAAACCTAGTGATATGATAGAAAAATATGGTCCACACATGGTTAAACTTCCGAAATCAGCTGTGCCTGAGTATCTTGATCTAAGCCCCTATAAAAAATTCTGCTGGAAGATAATGGGTCCCATTGTAGAGAAAAAGGGCATCGATAACCAAGACCTAGAAGAAAATCTATTAGCCGCACATATGAGGATAAGACAGCAGGAGTATGTGGCCTTTGTTTGGATGAGTACGATTTTAGCCCTTATAGGTGGAGGAATAGCAGGAATATTCATCGGACCTATATTGGACGTTTTTTTGAATATCGGGTGGTTGTTATTCGGAGCAGGAGCACTTGTTGCTATAGTGGCTCCCATCGTTACCTACGTGGGGTTGATGGCTTCGCCCGGTATGAAAGCCAATAGTAGAGGTAAAAAGATCGATAAAAAATTACCAGATGCTATGAGTTTTATAGCCTCCATGGCTTCCGCTAATATCAACATAGATTTGATATTTAAGGAGTTATCAAGACAACCTTTATATGGTGAGGTCCAAAAGGAAGCTGAGTGGATAACCCGAGATACGGAACTATTGGGTATAGATATACTTACAGCACTTCAAAGGGCTGCAGATAGGACTCCATCTGAAAAGTTCCGAGACTTTATACAAGGTGTTATAACAACTTCGAGTTCAGGAGGAAAATTAAAACCATATTTCACGAGTAAATTAGAGGAATACCAAGAACAGAGGAAATTGGTGGTTCAACAGAACATGGAAACATTAGGTATGATGGCAGAAAGCTTCGTTACGGTCGTAGTCGCTTTTCCACTTTTCCTTGTGGTAATAATGGCGATCATGGCTTTGATGGGGGGTATGGGAGGAGGAAACCCGATACCACTCCTGTATGCTGTCGTAGGGATCATGATACCCGGTGCTCAGGCTGGATTCATAATGATAATTTGGTTAATCAACCAGGATTGATGATAATATGGCAAGATATGAAAAAAGGTCTACATTCGAAAAAATGATGAATTTAGGGAAAACAAGAGAGGTATTCATCATCTCATCTGTAATCGGAGGAGCTATGCTCTTCGTGATGATACTTAACATCCTTGATGCTGCCCCTATCCCGTTGGAACCAATAGACTGGGCTATGATAGCAACTATGTCGTTTTTTGGACCCTTTGGATTTTATGTCAGTCATAAATTAAACGAGATAAAACAGATCGAAAGAAGGCTTCCGGATTTCTTAAGAGATGTCGCTGAAGCTGGGCGATTTGGTATGACTCTAGCAGATGCTATAGTTGTTTCAGCTTCAGGCAGATATGGAAAATTGACTCCAGAGATAAAAAAGATGGCTGCACAGATAGACTGGGGTATCCCTGCCTCTCAGGCTTTAGACCTGTTCTCAGAAAGAGTGGACACTCCTTTAGTGAACAGGGTCGTAGCTATCATAATAAAAGCCAATGATGCAGGGGGAAATGTTGCAGACGTTTTAGGTATGGTTTCAAAAGATACTAAGCAGGTCCATCTATCCGAAGATGAACAGAGTATCGCTATGACTTCTTATCTTGCCGTTATCTACATATCCTTTGCGGTCTTCATCGTTGTCATAATCATATTGAATACCCAGTTCCTTGCACAGATGGCAGAGGCCGGTCAGGTAGAAGGTTTAGAAGATGAAGATGTCGAAGAGGTCGATGATATGGGAGGAATGGGAGGAGCTGAGATAAGAACAGACATGATCCCTACTATCAGGTTTATCTTCACCCTAGCGGTATTTGCCCATAGTATTGGAGATGGTATAGTAGCAGGAGTTCTCCAGACCGGTAGGTTCTCTGAAGGGATGAAACATACTTTTATCTTAACACTCATCGGTTTTGTAGCTCTAAGGATATTGTTTGGCGGAATAGGATTAATGAATTGAGAGGATAATATGTCGGCTATAGGAGATAAAATACAACGGAAATTGCGTTCGTTCAGTATAAACGATAAACCTAAGAAAGTGTATATGCCTCGTAAAGAAAAAAAGGAAAAAAAAGGGGTTGAACTGGAAGAGAAGATCACAAAAATTCCAAAACTCGCCGATGAAAATATGAAAGAGATTGAGATCAACCCTGTTGATGATCCATATTCCTACGTTAGGATAAAATACGATAACACATCTAACGAGTATATATACGAAGTTATCGAACCAACACTGGACGATGATGAGGAAGCCGTGTTAGAGACTTTAAAAGATAAGTTGATCGAAGAGTTCGAGATGGTGGAAGCTGAAACAAAGGAAGAACGAGAAGAATACCTAGAAGGAAAAGTAAAAGAGATATTAAAAGATCTAGATATCAATCTGAGAGAGGTTTCTGAAAAAAGAATAATATACTATATTAAAAGAGATTTCCTGGGTTTCGGTACCATGGAAGTCGTGATGAATGACGTAGATCCAGAAGATATCTCTTGTGATGGGGTCGGTATACCCATATATGTCTTCCACAGGAAATACGGTTCCATGAAATCCAATATAATCTTCGATAGCGCTCAAGAATTGGATAATTTTGTAGTCTGGCTTGCTCAAAGGAGTGGTAAGCACATTTCAGTTTCAGATCCGATGCTGGATGCGACGATGCCAGACGGGTCAAGGCTGCAGGAGACGCTGGGGAAACATGTGACACAGAAAGGATCCTCATTCACCATACGTCGATTCGAAGAAGACCCGTTCACACCTATAGATTTAACTCACTTTAAAACATTCAATCCCGAGATGATGGCTTATGCCTGGATCGCCATAGAAAACGGTCAGTCCATGTTGATATGCGGCGGTACAGCATCGGGTAAGACGACTACACTCAACGCTATCCTTTTATTCATACCACCTCAGATGAAGATCGTGAGCATCGAAGACACACGAGAACTCAATCTACCTCACGATAACTGGGTACCCCTACTTACCCGAAGTGGATTCGGTGAAACTGATGAATCCGGGCAGAGAGCAGGTGAAGTCGACATGTTCCAGCTACTCCAAGCCGCTCTTAGACAGCGGCCCCAATATATGATGGTCGGTGAGGTAAGAGGGGAAGAAGCTTATGTTGTTTTCCAGGCGATGGCTACAGGAAAAAGTGCATACACGACTTTCCACGCCGACGATGTTCAGACCATGGTGAATAGGATGGAGAACGACCCTATCAATCTACCCAGGAATCTCGTTGGTGCTCTAGATGTTGTATTATTACAGGCTAAAGTTAAAGTAGGCACTAAGATGGTTCGTCGTATCAAAGCTATCACAGAGATCGTAGGTGTCGATCCCGACACAAACGAGTTGATCACAAATAAGGCATATACCTGGAACCCTGCAGATGACTCCTTCAACTACAGCGGTCACAGCTACGTTTACAGCAAAGTCGGTGAATCAAAGAATTGGACTTCTAGAGAGATGGAGCGAGAAGTCAAACGTAGAAAGATGGTTCTAGAATACATGGATAAAAATGAGATCAATAATTATCAAGAGTTTGCGCATATTATCTCCTCATATTATAGAGATAAAAAAGGCGTTATGGATATGGTCAAAGAAGACCTAAAAGAAGGTTAAAGGTGATCGAAATGGATAATATCAAAAGAAAAAGATGCCGTGGAAGAAATCATTTATCGGAATCTGATGAAGGGGTGGCCTCTACCGTAGGCACTATAATGGCACTTTTAGTTTTCTTAAGTTTAATGTCTCTTATAACACAACAATATGTACCTGTTTGGATGGAGGATAAAGAGGCATACCATGTCGATAATGTCATGGGCCAATTTACCCAGATCAAGGGGAATGTAGATAATTTAGTTATTTCAGAACATGAAGATTATCCCATGTACTCTACGATGACTCTTGGCTCAGAAGGGGTCCCTCTGTTCGCTGGTCGAAGTGATGGAGTGATACGTCTACTACCCGATGAAGGAAACATAACTCTAAATTTTGATAATAGAGATCCCCTTGTAGGTAGTGGCAGCCTATCCCTAGAAGCTAGGAACAGATACTTTGAAGAGCAAACGATAGCCTACCAAAACGGCGCCATTTTATTAGAACAGGAGGAAGACTCGATCATGAGGGCTCCACCCCAGCTGAACATAGAGGAACAAGAGGATGGGAACTACAGCATCGATATCCACATTATCGACATCAGAGGGGAAGAAAAAAGACTTAGCGGGTCTCGGAACATAGGAGTAATCACAGAACTATGGGATACTAGTAGGAACTCTTATGAGGATCCTGAGAACGTTCAGATAGCGATTGATACGGAATATACTGGTGGTTGGAAACAGTGGATAGAAAGGGAAACGGATTTAGACCCGACTGATGTGTCCGAAGACGATGGAATCTTAGAACTAGATTTCGAAGATTATGATGGTGATGTTAATAGATTATCCGTGACATATTCAACCATCAACATGAGGATATCTGCCTGAAAGAAACTAATATTAATATTGATATTATATCCAATTAAACTGAGGTATAGCACCCATCTCATCAATATCATCATTATATTTTAAAATCGAGAGTACGGATTGTAAATAGTAAGCATATTAAAAATGTAGATCTATGTGTCTCAGGATTTAAATTCCTGACACCAATGGAAAATACATGCATATCTTAATAGAGTAAAAGTCGATATTTAAATTCGATGGGTTCTATTACAAAACGATTACAAAACAAATTTGCACAATAATCATTTAATTTTATACCCCCAGAAGAAGAAGGTCTAAAAAAATATTCACAGATTACAGACATTTTACAGAGATATTTGATAGTTGTATTACTGCTTCAACTTATCTTTAGGCATTTTCTAACTAATAAGGGAAGTATCTTAGTGTATAGTCAAGGACACGACTTTTCTTTGGTTCTTTAGTGTCCTTGAATAGTTGTGGATGACTCACTGAAACTGCGTTCCACTTACTCGCAAGACACTTGTCTTGCTCACGCAATGCAATTCCAAATTAGTTGCGTCTCCCACTATAATTCATAGTTCACCATTATAAGGATCTACATTCTTGAAAATATACAGATCGATACCGGGGATCCATTACCCTGGTTAGGTCAGTTTTTCAGGACTATATAATATAATATTATTAACCTAATCTAAAACCCGACTTAAAATAAACCTTTCCACAAATGCAAATCAATCTATAAGATAAAAAAATAATTTCACAAAAGACAACTATGCCATCATTAGAAAAATGAAATAGAAATAAAGGGGTTTTATAAAAGGTAAATGTTTATTTTTCCTCGTCCTCGTCCTTGTCTCTCTTAGGTTTCTTCTTCACCTTTTTCTTGACCACTTTTTTAGGCTTTTTCTTGACTTTCTTTTGGACCACTTTATCCTTTTCCGATTCGGTCTCTGCCTCTTCTGTTTCCTCAGGAATCTCACTGACAGGAATCTCACTGAAGTCTTCTTCAGGACCTTCACCTTCAGAGTCGATCTCTAGACCCAACGTCTCATCTGTTTCTGATAAATCTATATCTAAATCTTCTTCAGACTCTTCACCTACAGATATCAGCGTACTACCACACTTTTGGCAGATAGCATCGTCGACACTGTTGAGAGCACCACATTCTGGACATTCAATCCCACCTTCTTTCCTTCTAGCTTCTTCTCTCTCAATCCATTCATCAAAGGTGATATATGATGGTTGCTCCTGCCACCATGCCATGAATTCTTCTTCTGTGAAATCACTTCCAAGCTCTGCTTTAGCTTTATTCCTCTGTTTATCCACATAACGCTCATACTGCTGTTTCATAGTTTGTTCGTAGTCCTGCACTTCTTTACCAGTCTTTATGAAGGTAGAACCACAGTTCGGACACTCATCTGAATCCGCAGGTATCCAATCACCACATTCACTGCACTTTACGGTCTCAGTTTCGAACTCAACGCCACATTCCGGACATTCTTTGACATCTGCGGGGATGGTTGTCCCACAATTTCCACATTCAACCCATTCAGAAGGTCCTTGGATCTTTATGTAGGCAAAGATGCCTCCAACACTACCTGCAGCTATAGCACCTATAACGGCTATGATCATCCATAGTGGGATACCAGCATCAGGCTCTCCGATCTCTATGCTTTCACCGGTATCTTCCATTTCAGAACCTGGGTAATCTGCTTCTAAACTGAGGCTGTATGTACCATCATTTGCGGGTTCGGGTATGAATATGTTAAATTTCCCGTCATCACCTGTTGTCTCTGTACTTTGTGTAGCAACCTCATCGCCATCCATGAGGTAAGCGGTAACATCTATACCTGCAACCGCTTTCCCATCGTCTCTCTCTAAAGTGCCTTCTACGATTTTATCCTCGCCGGATTCTTCACTGTCAATAAGCCTTACATCAGTATATCTAAGGACCATGGTTTCAATATCGATTGTACGGTCGATATATGCAGATGACACCTGGTCCTCTTCCGAAGAATTATACCATATCTCTATTTGCTGTTCTCCATTCTGCGTAACCAACCACTCATAGGAGTATACAAGGGTGTCTCCACTTTCTACATCTATATTATCCTCTACGAGTTCACTACCTGAAACTGCGATGTTTACTGTTCCATTGATAAGGTCAGTGCCGCCAGTGTTAGCGAGTGTTATATTGATAGTGATATCATCGTACTCAACGATCTCGTCGTCCTCAGTCAACTCTACCCCATCACGTAATAAAACAATCTCGGAGTCGAATTCCAAGCTGGGTAAGGAGTTGACAGTGAAGGACCTTGCGGCTTCATTGTTATCTAAATTCGGGTCGGGTAATGGTTCAACACCGGGATCGACATAAACACGGATCCCAACATCTTCACTGGTCTGCATCTCATCTACCATGTCCGCGGTCCACCTGACCCTTGCAGTAGTGGAGGCTTCGGTTGAAACCGAGTCCAGAGTATCCATACCTATCTGTTCATCATCCTGGCCATCATATACCCTGTAGAAGTACACATCCACCTCTTGTGCTTCTGTTTCTCCAACATTCTCGATATCTGCTTCTATCCAAACTTCGTCACCGAGACTGATTTTCTCCGAACCGATGTAGATATCATCTTCATTTATACTGAGGTCAGGTATGGCTAGATCTTCAAAATGCATATCATAGTCTATTACATATTCCTGACTGGGATAATTTGGTAAACTTTCTTTGAACGGTTCTATCTCATAAACTTGATCCGTACCTTCTGGAATATACTCGGCACTAAATTCATAATTGCCATCCGGGTCGTCTCCATCATCCGATATCAAATCGGTATATACTCTTAAATAAGCGATGCCTTGCGCACCTGTCCTGCCTGTTACTGAATAATCGACATCTATATTTTCTGCGGTTATTTCTGCACCTTGAATAGTCAATCCTGTCTGACTTAGTGCAGTCGCCCTGACCCACCTATACAATTCGATCTCAGATTCTCCAGTGGCTTCTACAGCTCCGGTTTCAACCCCTGTTAAAGTACCCGATGTATCATGGAAGTCGACCAGGTCAGCTTCGAATGTACTGTTTACTATATCAACATTAGAAGGTTGCAAGAAAATATCAGATGAAGTGAATTGACTTTCTTTTGCTGAGAAACTATCTCCCGTTATCTCCATTGATCCTTCGACTGAGGTATCATCGATCTGTACAGATGATTCATCCTCGGCTATTATATTAATATTATTGGGCATCATGCTATCCCCTTTCACAACCAGTTCAGAATCATCTTCTAGCTGTATATCGAATTGATAATCAGACTGGATCGATCCATGGTCTATCTCAAGAGACCCTTGATCTCTCAACATGACGCTATACCTATGGTCGCTATCCATTATGAGCCCAAATACAGCCCGTGGATTCGATCCTGTGATCCTCAGTTCTCCATTGCCCTGGATGACAACAAAACCTTCCCGATCATAAGATCCAGTGATCTCTCTCTCATTAGGGAATCCTTCTCCACCGACTATCAAATCATCACTATAATCTACACTGAATATGGGTTTAACAACCATAGCATGGTTATCCTCACCGTCCACCTCATCGTCATCATAATCTGCTATCACATGGATCTCTCTATTACCTCTAATTTCTGGAGTCCAATTTACCTGTAAATTTTCTGATGAATCCGGAGCCATATCTATGTCGTCATGAGTACCTATCAGGTTTTCGTCTTCAGGGAAGCCCTCATAGAATTTTACATCTACAACGGTTCCAGCACCACCTAAATTTTGAACTATGGCGCTTATTTGAAGTGTTTCATCCTTCTGTGACAGTTCTGTAGAGAATGTGATATCATCTTCAGAAACCGAGATATCAGCCGGTTTCATTATCTCGATGTCAGCGCTTTGTTGAATCTCATCTTCGATCGCGGGTTCCACTAACATCGTTATCGTCCGGGTCTCATTTAGTTCATCAAAAGCCATCTCAGCGGTCCAATCATACTCAATGATAGCGCTCTCGTCACCGCCCAATCCAGGAAGAGATTCTGAGTAGATCACTTCCTCACTTTGGGTACCTTCGTCCAGATAGAAGTGAACATTAATGTCAGAGGAAGGGCTTTCCCCATTGTTACTTATCTGGCCTTCTATGTTAACTACATCCCCTCCATAAACGTTAGATGGATCTACGTTCATATGATCTATAGTTAGATTTGCTTGACTCAAAATGGTGAAAGTTTCGCTCAAGTTATTGTTCGTTTCATTCGACTCCTCTATTTCGTTTTCAGGATCCACTTCTACTGTGACAGTATACTCTCCTGGGTCCGGATAATCTTCCCATGGGATATATTCAGTATAATCTATAGTCCCGTTACCAGGTAAGTCAACACGATCGCTACCTATGTAATCATTTTCGTCGTAATAGAATGAAACATTTACATTATCTGCATCCATCCCGCCGATATTCTCGACTCCAGCTCGAAGGGCTAAGTCCTCTCCATATGTTATAGTATAACCAGGATCAGGTATTATTTCAGTAGGTTGAAGATTAGCTCTTTCACTGATGGTCAGGTCCTTATTGGCGATATTGTTCTCAGCATCTTGCTCCTCATATTCCTCATCAGGATCTACGACCGCTAATATATCATAATCTTGTGGTTCTACATCCGTGGTGTCAAATACAACTGAAGCTGTATCGGTATCTCCAATGGCAAGACCTCCAATAGTGTCAGTACCTATCAAATTATCTGGATCTTGATCATCAAGGTAGAATCCCACGTCGATATCATCTCCCACATCACTATCTCCATCATTTGTAACATCTAGTTCTAAGTCAAGTGAGGCACCTGGATTTACAAAATTGACTTCCTGGCCATCTTCGAGTATCCTTAAGTCCTCATCGGTCACATCAAAATCGGGCAAAGGTATCTCATCATCGAAGGAAAGTTCAAAATCAAGGAATGTAGATGATTCGTTCATCCGTGGGAATGATTTTAGACTGAGTTCACCATAAGCATCATCACCCATGTCGGGATGGTTCCCATTGATATAATAATCTCCAACATTCCTGGTATTTGGCCAGTCCTGGGGATGATTCACACGATCACTGACTAAGAATAAGGTTACTTGACCGTTTTCGTCCGTTATAAACTCATCTTCTTCCATATCGTAATATTCCTCCCAGGTACTGTTCATATACTCCCAGGCCTCAATGTTATTATAAAAAAGATTCTTATTTTGAACGTTTTCATAAAGAGCTTCAGACACATTTTTGTAATCCTCATCTAGATTTACCTCTATAGATGTTTCTGGAAGCGGGGTCCCAGCAGCGTCTACAGCCGTTACAGTGACCCATCTATAATACCAGGTCCTGTTTCTAGAACCTTTAGGGTCCTCGGTATCATCGGCGATTAGGAAAGGATCTGCTTCTTCCGGATTCCATTCATCTTGCGGGTATACACCTGGTGGCATACCAATGGGCAGACACTTACGCCATTTGGAACCAGGGGTAATGGGCAAGCAGCCTTTAAGCGGCCCGATAATTTCTTTGTTGCGGGGCAGGCAAAGGACATGGTTGAAAGCCTACAGAAAGCCTTTGCCAATTTTGTTGCCGGGCAAGAGAGTTCAGCCGCGGCTATTGCCACTAACTCGACTCGACTTGTAGATG
>JAWOGF010000086.1:0-5113 GCA_046497075.1 Candidatus Saliniplasma sp. | reverse complement strand
TTTCTTCGTTCAGGAGAGTTGTCTATTCTCCCCCGCCCTGATGCTCCCCACCAACTTGGAGAACTTGGGACTTTCCAACATCCCGATTTCGCATGTAATACATCTTTTTTCATGTACATAAAACTATCCCAATTCATCACCCACCTAGATCAGTGATTTAGGAAGGTGACTTCTTGGGTTAAGAGTTAAATGTTAAATCTATGACATTGTATCTCCATTAGATCATTCAATTTTTGTATATATACAAACAAAATTTATGTACATTCAAAAGGAATTGGGCAAGGATAAATATATGTTGTGTGTGCTATTAAAAAGCATCAATGGTTCCTGTCCGAGACTTAACGGATTATCTATTGGATTCGAAAAAGATCTAGCTAAAGTAGAGGAATTTAGAAGAGTAGTTTAAGAATATCTAACATGTACTTTCCGTTGAATTAGAATTTAAGGAACATAGGAATATAGGAACACAGGAACATAGGAATATAGGAACAAACAAAACCAGGAAGTGAAAAAATGAAGCTCGTATTTATAGGCGGAGGAACAATCGCAAAGGCCATCTACAAAGGTTTACAAAAGGAGCACGATATAGTGGTGATTAAAAGAAACCTAGAAGATGAGTTTTGGAAGGGAAAAGTGGAACTGAAATCACCACGTAGTGAGGTTGAAGGCGACGTATATATCATCGCCGTTAAACCGTTTGTATATAAAGAAGCACTTGAACCCTTTATCGGAAAAAAAGGAGTTTTTATATCGGTGATGGCGGGGATCACCATGGATATGTTAAAGGGATATCTCGATAATGATGATGTTGTTAGGTGTATGCCCAATCTACCCGTGAGTGTCAACGAAGGATATATCCCTTACAGTTCTACAAACGATAAAGCGAAAGAAGCATTCATAGAAGTTTTTGAACCACTTGGCCATCTTGAGGCTACTGAAGAAGAGTATCTAAATGCTTTAACGGCCCTTACAGGCACTTCCCCTTTGTACATATCAGTATTTATCGATGCTCTTTTAGATTCGGGTATAAAAATAGGTTTACCTAGGGAGTTGGTAAAAAAGGCAGTGGTACAGTGCACAATGGGAGGTTCTAAATATCTAGAAACAGAAAATATACACCCTATGGAGTTGAAGGATATGGTATCCTCTCCTGCTGGGACGTCAATACATGCATTACATAACCTTGAAAAAAGTGGTGTAAAGGCGGCTATAATCGAAGCTGTAGAGATCGCATATAATAGGTCTAAGAAACTTCAAGATCTAAAGGAAATATAAAATCTACGATCCAGAAGCTGTCAGTATTGGAAGAGATCGATATAGCTTTTTTTCTATCAATCTTAGAAGATTATCAGATCATACTGTTCACAGCATCTAGAAGATCGAGGTTTGTTTCTCTATCTGCCATGGTTATCCTAACGTACTGCTGCAGTCTAGCATGCTTGAAAATCCTTATCCGGATACCCTTTTCGAGTAGGCCGTTGAACAGCTCGTCCGGGGAGATCTTTGATGGCGTTTTCAAGAGAACGAAGTTCGTCTCCGAGGGGACCGGATCGAATCCAAGTTCTTCGAATTTGGAAGTTATGAAGCTTCTCTCTTCGATGGTTTTCTCAACGGCCTCTTTAACCATATCCCTATTTTGAAGAGCATATACCGCCGCTTTTATAGAGAAAGAGTTGACGTTGTATGGAAGAATTTTCTCTTGTAATTCGACCCTTTTTTCCTCGGATGTGAGAGCGTATCCGACCCTTATTCCCGCTAGGCCATATGCTTTGGAAAATGTTCTGATCAAAGTCAAATTTTGGTATCGATCCAATAAAGGTAAAATATCTTGGTCTGAAAAATCCACGTAAGCTTCGTCTACGACGACCTGTACATCCCGTTCTAGGACCGAGGTAAGTTTGTTCATTTCGATAGTGAGTCCGGATGGATTATTAGGAGAACATATCAGCAGCATATCTAAATCATCTAAGAAATCAGGGGAAGAGGGATAGGTGAAATCTTGGTTTAACGGTATTTCAAGTGACTTTCTATCGTTGCGGAAAGCAAAGAAAGAGTACATCTCGTAAGATGGTTGAAAGTATCCAAATGTTCCCTCTTTTGGAACGAATGTCTTTATGGCGGTATCGAGTATAGCATCGGAACCGTTCCCTACCAACACTTGATTTGGATTTAAACCGTACAGGTCAGCTAAGGCGTTCTTTAATTCTTTGGCTGTTGGAGATGGGTATTTTCTTAATTCAAAATGAATCTCATCTTTAATATCTTTGTAATAACTTTCTGGAAGTAACAAGTTTTCGTTAGAGTCTAGAGGTATTTCGGAACTCTTTTCGGGGTAGGATACCGTCATTTGATCACTGAAGGTAATGTGGATGACATTCTAATAAAATTAACGCCCAAAATTAGTTAAAACTTAATGCAAAAGCCTTTATTAAATAAAATACGTTATCTATTCATGGGAGAGAAAAATCACTTGGCCGGTGAGAAGAGCAGGTATCTTGAACAGCATGCGACGAACCCTGTTAATTGGTATCCCTGGGGCGAAGAGGCCTTCGAAAAAGCTAGGTCCGAAGATAAACCGATATTCCTTTCTATAGGGTATTCATCATGTCACTGGTGTCATGTCATGGCACATGAATCTTTTGAAGATGAAGAGGTTGCAGAGCTGATGAACCAAACCTTCGTATCTATAAAAGTTGATAAGGAAGAAAGACCGGATGTAGATATGGTCTACATGGATGTTGCTAGGGCTATGACTGGCTCTGGTGGATGGCCTTTGAATGTTGTGATCACTCCCGATAAAAAACCGTTCTACACAGCTACGTACATACCAAAGGAGAGCAAATACGGCCGTATCGGTTTTAAAGAATTGATAAAGAGGTTGAAACATCAGTGGGGAACTCAAAGACAAGAAGTTCTGTCCAGAAGTGAAAGTATAATCTCGTCTCTTGAAGATAAGACACGGATTCAGGGAACCATGGACAAGACAACTTTAAACCAAACTTATAGTTCTCTCGAGAGAGCTTTCGATGAAGAGTACCCCGGTTTTGGTACTGCGCCCAAATTCCCATCACCTCATAATTCACTTTTCCTTTTAAGATATCACGAGTTGACCGGAGAGAGTAAAGCCCTGGAGATGGTCACCAAAACTTTAGATGCCATGAGGAAAGGTGGTATTTACGACCATATCGGTTACGGGTTCCACAGGTACTCCACCGATAGACAGTGGAAACTACCCCATTTTGAGAAGATGCTTTACGATCAGGCTATGTTGATTCTAGCTTATTCGGAAGCTTTCAGGATCACTAAAAAGAAAAATTACAGGAAGACCGTGGAAGAAACTATAGAGTACGTTCTTAGAGACCTACGCTCTGATGATGGTGGGTTCTTTTCATCGGAGGATGCAGATGTCGATGGTGAGGAAGGTAAATATTATACTTGGACTGAAGAGGAGATAGATAAAATACTTGGAGATCAGTCTGAAGGATTCAAAAGAATCTTCAATGTTAAGTCAGAGGGTAATTATCTAGATGAATCGACTGGGAAAAAAACCGGTAGGAACGTGCTTTACACGACTGAAATCGTTGATCTGGAACGGGTAGAGGGGATGAGATCTAGATTGTACCAGGTAAGGAAGAAAAGGAAATCTCCAGGAAGAGATGAGAAGATATTGACGGATTGGAACGGATTGATGATCGCATCCCTGGCAAGAGCTGCTTACGTTTTAGATGATGATAAGATCTTAAAAGAGGCGGAAAAAGGTCTAGAGTTCATATTGACCGAATCGAAAGATAACTTTCAACTATATCACAGGTATATACAAGGTCAAGTGGGTATAGACGGTATGCTGGATGACTACGCGTACCTTATCTGGGCTCTTTTGGAGATATATAGAGCTAGTGAAGACGCTTATTACCTTGATGAAGCGAAGAGATTATCAAAATCCATGATAGAGAAGTTTTGGGATGATGAAGATGGTGGATTTTATTTCAGTCTATCTGACGAACTTCCGCTTCGTAAAAAACCGGTTTACGACGGGGCCTATCCGTCTGGAAATTCCATGGCATTACTTGGCCTAACATATCTCTCGGAGGTCACAGATGATAGAGGATTCAAAGAAAAGGCTGAAGAACTGATCAATTCATTGGTGGGGAGAATCAATTCTTATCCGAGTCGGTATACGATGTTTATGACATCGTATGAGCTATTTTTGAAACTAAATGGAGAAGAGATATAATGAAAACGAAAAGGATCATGATCTCGGTTGTTATGGGCGCAGTTCTCGGTGTATTTTGTATCGTAGGCGTTGGTACTAGGATAGGGTACAGTGGAAACGAACTTTTTCTGTTTGCCATGTGGTATAACCGGATCGTTATGGGTCTCTTGATAGGTTTAGCTTACGACATCAAGATCATAGATTCCAATAAGAATTTCATTGTTAGAGGACTTTTACTGGGTCTTATCGTGTCTTTAGCTATCACTTTTACAAGTGAATTTCGAGACTGGCCCAGCCTCTTTGCAGGAATCGCCTACGGTATAATAATAGACTTTGTAGCTACACGGTTTGAGTGAGTCAATCCTCGAAGATATCTAAGTATTCGCCGTAACCCTCTTCTTCCAAATCCTCTTTAGGTATGAAACGAAGTGCTGCGGAGTTCATACAGTACCGCTTGCCCGTGGGTTCCGGTCCATCATCGAACAGATGACCTAGATGAGAACTAGCGTGTTTACTGATCACTTCAGTTCTATTATCGAAAAGACCGCTCTCTTTCTGTGTAGCAATATTATCGGGTTCCAGCGGTTTGTTGAAGCTCGGCCATCCACTCCCGGATTTGAACTTGTCCTTAGAACTGAATAGCACTTCTCCAGAGACAACATCCACGTAGATCCCCTCTTCCTCGTTGTCCCAGTATTCGTTCTCAAAGGCGGGTTCCGTTCCTTTATTTTGGGTAACCTCGTACTGTTTGGGAGTTAGTTTCTTTTTTAGTTCTTCATCCGACGGTTTTTCGAGATCTTTATTCATATATCAACCACCTCCAGCTCTTTTAAAGCTTTTACGAATCAATTCTTTTCCTTCTTCATTTAAACCCAACTCTTCAACGATATCGATATCACC
>JAWOGF010000052.1:0-3496 GCA_046497075.1 Candidatus Saliniplasma sp. | reverse complement strand
CAGGTTTTGGAGGCTTTGAAATATTACTATGGGCATTCCAAAGGGATTAGGGAGATCATAAGGGCTAGTCTACAGGAAAATCGTTGATTGTCCTTATTCTTGAGTCTAAAAATTATGGAATAATTCTAAGTTAATTGGACTTTATTAAGATTCCACTATATATTGAACCAGTGACGGTGGCTTTTCTACAGTTTCTATTATATGTGTTTATTCAACTTCATTAAAACATTGGAAAAAACATCCTGGAAATCCGGCAGTTCCCTCAATTGATTTTTCAAAGAGTTCTTCCAGGCCTTTTTAAAATCATCTTCTCTAGATTCAAGCTCCTGGGTATTCGGTTCGATCTTTTTAAATTTACATTTTTTATCGAATGCGTCCACAACCTCATCGATATCTAATCTATCCCATATTTGATATACATCGTAAAGGTCTCTAGGCCTGGTCCTCTGAAAAAGACTTCTCATCTTTTCAGCCATGATCTCCTCCAGTGAATACGTTATAATTTCAGATTCAAGAGCATCTTGATATTGGTGAATCATCATCCTTGATCCAAATGGAAAAATAATATTCTCTTTGTCCGATTCCGTGACATCCATTTTTATTTTTATCCTGTTCTTCCCACCTGTTAGATCCTTGAAATAGGTGTTTATCAAATATCCATTGGGATTCGTTTCAACCTTGATATCCTTCGAAAATTCAACCATGGTTTTTTCTTTTGCTAAATCAACGGTATCGTGTATTATCTCATCAAGTGTTTTTACATCTATATCTGAAAGCAAGGTGAAATCAAGGTCGTCCTGAGGAACACCTTCCGAAGGAGAAGAGGAATTTTATTCCTCAGAATCGGAAAACCGGTAATTCTCAATATACATCTTCTTTATACATGTTCCTCCCTTGAAAGCCATATCGGTACATACCGAAAAAAGTGAATCCAGTAAAATATCCTGAGCATAATCTCTCTGAATCGTAGACAGGGGTACTCCGTGTTTTCTGGCCTTTTCCTTTATTTCACTTTTTCTGATCATTCGAGCTCTCCAAGTACCTTATCATCCAGATTTACAATCAATCTCCATTTTGAAGACCGTTTGCCTTTTTTGGGCATTGTGGGATCTAGATAAAGATAATTTCTCGTGTCAACCTTTTCAACCGGAATATCGATTTGGAGAAGATCCGATAAATACCCCAGTCTTCGTATGACACCGGTGTTTCCTATCTTTTCAGCATATCTTACCAATCTTTCCTTATCAAAATCTTTGGTTTTTAGAGCTTTCGCAACCTCTACTATACCGCCGCAGTAATGAGGTTTGTCTAGACAATCCACGATTGCCTTTTCTCTTTCGGTTATTTTAACCTCGTTCTCATCTATCCATTCTTTTCTGATCCCGAAGAACTTGTCGGGTTTTATCCGGATCACCTTGTAATCAACTCCGAATATCTCTAAGGAACGGTTTTTCTTCCTGGACGTTGTCTGTATATATACGGTATTTGGGATCTGTTCGGTCATACCGTAAAAATGAAGAGCGCTCCAGTAAGAGATACAATGAGGTTTTACTAAAAGTGATCCTATGACGAATTCATCCAGTGTGTATTCGCCTTTTTTTGCGCCCAGCGGGATGATCATATATTTACCCTTCTCTATTCTCTCGATATATCCGTTCTTTTCTAATCGCGAGAGGATCATTTTTGTCACTGGATAACTCGTAGGTAGGATCTTTTGAGCTTCTTCGAAGGTGAACGTATTTCCTTCAGCAGCCAATTTGTCTATCACCTCATTTCTCATTTATATACACCATGGTTAGGGATTATGTTTACTTTAGTGTATATGAATGTGAATCTACCTTATTAACTTTACTCATCTTCCTCTGCCTAAATCTTTCTTCATAATGAAAAAAGAAGGTCTATTCTGCTATTATCTCCCAATGTCCTCCCTTGGGAGGTCCGACTCTTTTTAGGAGATCGTTGTCCTTCAGTTTCTTGATTTTATTCTCTACCGCTGTCGTGCTTATCTGGAGTGTTTCAGAAAGTTGCTTGATCGTTATCTGAGGGTCGTTAGATATCGATTCCAAAATTTTTACCCCTGTATTATAAAGTCTAAACTAGAGCCTGTTTTTTGGATTTATCTAAAACGACGAAATTAAGAAGATCGGTGGGGCTGTGAGATATCTTTTCAGAAGCATCTAGGATCTCTAGAGATACTATCTTTCTCTCCTTCGAATAGTCTATGAGTATGACTTCGTCGTATTCGATGGTATCGTCGATGGTCTCATCTTCTAAGAATTCGATATTTAAAATATCATGATCTGGATCATACATCACTTTCATATTTTCCCTCCTTTCTGTATCTTTCTATCTGGGATGTTAGGTAACAAGTTATGACCACCTTTGATTCATCTTTTTTGAAGCTAGAGGTATTATATCTATCGACATATGATTGGTTCAATTGATGTGTTTTCGTTATATAAAATATGTGTTATGTGAGGTTGGTTAAGGCTTCAAAACCCGTTAAGGGTCTGTTGATTGGCTGTGTTTACTTGGTTTTTGAACCTCTGGATCGAAAGTCTTAGGTACTCTTCTTTTTGGTCGATACCTACGAAGTTTCTGCCGTGTTTAGTTGCTGCTAGACCAGTGGTTGAAGTTGTTCGGAACAAGTTCCAAAACTCGATATAAAAACTCCGTTTTCACTATCGAAACCTGTGAACGGGTCTAGGATCAGGTTGTTTTTTGTTGTTGAGGATAGTACTATTCTGTTTAGTATTTTGAGTGGTTTCTGTGTCGGATGTTTTCCGAAAAAGAAAGGATCAATTTCGAAAGCTGGTTTTGGTAAATCGGCATCGGAGATCAACTTTTTTATCCTGTTGATACTATTACCTGCTCTTTTCAGTTCTTATTTCTTCCACTTTATTTCTAATTCTATCTCTTTTTGTCCCTTCTCGATCTTAAAACCGTATTCTACTTCCATGCTGCTCTCGGGTATCTGAACTTTCTCGTTTTTGATCTTTATCTCTCCCATGTCGATCTCGTTTTTGAGACTTTCTAGGAATTCGACAAGCTGTGTTCTATTGTACGAATATTTTTCTTCGATCTCTTTTTCTGGTTCTGTCAATTTATTCACCTCTCTAAGTATATAAAGAAAGAAAGGTATAAATATCTTCTTCAATGTTTTACTGGTCCTGATCTACTAAGGAGATAGTCAATAACCCAAGAAAATTCCGGGGTGCTAGAAGGATCTATAGAGGCTTGAGCGATGCACATTTGAGGCTGAAAAAAGAGGTAGGTAAAGCACTATAAGAAGTAAAAACAGAAAAGCGAGATCCGCAAGGACACTACAAACGTCGATTAGATCTAAACATTATATCGTTCTACCCTTTCAGTTGGAGGTACTTTTCTTATCTGATCGATGAGGTTTATCACATTCTCCAGAAACCATCTTCCTTCTTCTAGGCTCTTTTCAGCTTGAAAACGTTCTGTGGATAAAGCTACCCCATAAGCCGTTCTT
>JAWOGF010000016.1:0-13297 GCA_046497075.1 Candidatus Saliniplasma sp. | reverse complement strand
GATCTAAAAGGAGAGGTCCTGTATGAGTATGGGATCCTTCGTGAACGTGTTGGGGACGTTGGGGATGCGGTCGAGTTGGTAGAAGGAGCCCTCGATATCTTCGAGGATTGGGGTATGGAGTTATGGGCTGATAGGTGTAGAGAGAAACTAGATGAGATCCGAGTTTGATGGGGTAACTTTTGTTTTGACTGGTACTGAAGCAATCTACAGGGGTCAGAGTTCCAGGTATTGATAAATCCTTAGGGGACGTCTCAGTGTAGGGGGAAACGGAAGAAGATGATTTCTTCACGGAACTCTTTTAAAATATAAAACTACCATTGGTAAGGGTTAAATATCTTGATAATATAACGATGAAATATGAAAAGAGTGGACAGTGTTCTGGAACTCGTTGGAAAGACACCGCTAGTCAAGATAAACGGTCTATCCCCGAATCCGGATGTTGATATCTACGCCAAACTAGAAAAGTTCAATCCTATGGGATCTATCAAAGATAGGATAGCTCTATATATGATCGAAGAGTCTGAAAAGAAGGGTGAGATCACTGAAGATACCGTTATAGTCGAAGCGACCAGTGGTAACACAGGTCTTGGACTAGCCATGGTCTGCGCTATCAAAGGATATCATCTGCACCTGACCATGTCCCGCTCTGTGAGTGTGGAACGGATGAGGATGCTCAATGCATTAGGTGCGGAATTGGAACTTACACCGGCTGACGAAGGGACCGATGGTGCTATCCGTAAAGCCGAAAAGTTGTCTAAAAAAGAAGGATATTGGAGACCGAATCAGTTCGATAATCCGGTCAACACCATGACACATTACAGAACAACTGGGAAAGAGATATACGAGGCACTGCAGGCCGAGATCACTCATTTCGCAGCAGGGATGGGCACAACGGGTACTCTGATGGGAGTCTCTAAGTTCTTGAAAAAAAAGGATCCTTCTATCAAGATCATAGGTATCGAACCTACCAAGGATTACAATATCCAGGGTTTGAAGAATATGACGGAAGATAGGGTTCCAGAGATCTACGAACCCGAACGTTTGGACGAAATACGCACTATACATGATGACGATGCCTTTAAAACAGCTAGAAAACTCGCTTTGAGAGAAGGTCTATTCGTTGGTATGAGCTCCGGTGCTGCTATGTATGTGAGTATGGAACTAGCAAAGGAGATAGAAGAAGGAACGATCGTCACTATCTTCCCTGACGGTGGTGAGAAATATTTCAGTACTTCACTTTTCGATGTGACCGAATGTCTTCGATGTATCAAAGAGCATAGTGGAGGACTCGAACACCCCCCAGAGGATCTCTCAGAGTATGATGAAGAGTTGAATAAGCTCCTTCGTGAGAAAGAGAAATTCTAAAAGCATCTTCGGGATAAAAGGATTTAAGTTATACCTGTTATATTACCTTTTGAGGATCATGGATATTGAAGACTATTACGGGTTGATTTCTCCGAGACCGACTGTTTGTGTCTCAACGATGAGTCCAGGGGGTGTCCCGAATCTAGGACCTTACAGTTTTGTCAGTCCAGTTTCCTTTAAACCGCCTGTTTTAGGTGTTTCAGTTGGAAAAGAAAAAGATACTATCCTGAACGCCCGACAGACAGGGGACTTCGTTGTGGTCCCTATAACTAGAAGCTGGATGAAGGAAGGGATAAAGGCTGAGATATCTCTTGGAAGGGGGCAAAACGAGTTCGAGGAAGTTGGTCTTAAGAGGAAATTATCCAAGGAAATTATGTCGCCAGGTGTTGAAGAAGCCCCGGTAAATATCGAATGCAAGTACTGGGATGAGATAAGGGTCGGAGATCATATATGGTTACTAGGTAAAGTCGTCCACATATCTGCTCAAGACGGTGCGATCAAGAACGGACGACTCAACGTCGAGGAACTCGGTGCACTCGGTCATGTCATGGGAGAGGAGTTCGTCATAGCGGAGAACTTGACCAAGATAGAACGCAAGTAAAGTGTTATTTGATTTGCTTACACCATCCTTTCCGATCAATATCGGTTTAGATGTTCTGATATCGGTTTAGAGGTGGATATTGAATATTATCTGTTGTGAATGTTTTTTTGAACAAACCAGCTCAGATTCTAATACATTGACAGCTCAGATTCTAATACATGAAAAAAAATTAAAAAAATTATAGAAAATTTTGAGGGAAAACAAAACCCTTAAACAATTTTTTAGTTACCGAGAAGAAGGTCAAGTAACCTACTCGATGACCGTCACGTCAACAGCTCGTGGTCCTTTTTCGCCTTCTTCAGTCTCGAATTCTACTCTGTCGCCCTCATTGAGGGTAACGCCTTCTATATCGCTACGATGTACGAACAGATCTTCGTCTCCTTCATCGGGTTCGATGAAGCCGTAGTTTTTCATATTGTTGAAGAACTTTACAGTGCCTTTCATACTAAGTTCACCTCCTTAGTGCGTTTGGTAGGGTTTATCTTCCACCCTTATTAAACTTTCGGAGAAAATTGGGTAATTAACTATCGAGTTCGTCAACTAGATCCGTTTTCTCCCAAGTAAACTCGGGTTCGGAACGACCAAAATGTCCGTATGCGGCTGTCTTTTTGTAGATCGGCCGCACTAGATCAAGATGTGAGATGATCTCTTTTGGTCGAAGAGGGAACGTTTCTCTTATCCGCTCTTCGATATCCCCCTCAGGGATCTCGTTGGTACCGTATGTGTTGACCAAGATACTAGTAGGTTCTGGAACCCCGATTGCATAACTCAACTGTATCTCACACTTCTCTGCAAGACCTGCGGCTACAATGTTTTTGGATATGTACCTAGCCATGTACGCTCCAGATCTATCGACTTTTGATGGGTCTTTGCCTGAGAAACATCCACCTCCGTGACTGCCGTGCCCCCCGTAAGTATCGACTATTATCTTCCTACCTGTTAAACCCGTATCGGCCTGTGGTCCTCCTAGTACGAACCTCCCAGTCTCGTTTATATTGAATGTAGTTTCATCATCCAGGAGTTCACCACACACCGGCCTGATCACATCTCTTTTAATATCCTCTTTTAGTTTTTTTCTTTCGACCTCTGGGTCGTGTTGTGCCGCTATAACGACATCATCGATCCTTACGGCTTCATCGCCCTTGTACTCCACTGAAACCTGTGATTTTCCGTCGGGACGTAGATATCCGAGTGTTCCATTCTTACGGATTTCACTGAGTTTCTTAGCCATCTTGTGAGCTAAGATTATAGGCAAAGGCATCATCTCCGGTGTTTCATCGGTGGCGTACCCGAACATGAGTCCCTGATCACCGGCACCCTGGTCTTCTTTGTTCACACCCTGAGCTATATCAGGGCTTTGAGGATGTATGGCCGTGACCACTCCACAAGCATCTGCTTCGAAACCGTATTCGAGCTTGTTATAACCGATCTCGTCTATTGTGTCTCTGATAATATCATTTATATCTGCGTAGCCGTCGGTTGTCACTTCTCCTGCTACTAAAACAAGTCCGTTAGTCAAAATCGTTTCACAAGCAACCTTTGAATTGGGATCCTTGGAAATGAACTCATCTAAAATTGAATCACTAATCAAATCAGCCATCTTATCTGGATGTCCCTCTGTAACAGATTCTGATGTCAAATGATACGAACCTTTTCCTGCTCTTCTTTTCATAGTTATCTAACTCCTGAATAAATATAGTAATAAATCTATCATTTTTTAATCTTTCCTAAAAATTTATTGACAAAAAGATGATCTAGCCCTTATTTTACATCTATCTCGAATTCTTTTTGATTATCGCTAGACTGGCCTATTGTTATCCTCACGCTTTTTTCTGCAAGAACTTCTTCGCTATCGTCGATTTCAGAAACTCGAATTTTCATCGGAAAATTGTCGTAAGTCGAATGTGCACGAGTTTCAAAGGTGACAGTTTCCCCTGGTAAAACCATCTCTTCCCCAAAACCAGTGATATTATTGGTAGCATCATAATGCTCCCAGATAGGCATCAATGAATTATCGATCATTTTAACGGTCATGTTCCTTGGATTTTCACCTTCATTTGTTACATGTACTTTGACCAAGTCCTCTGGAGGGGATTCTTGAACAGGCGCCTTCAATATATTATATCCAAGAAAGGATAAACTGACTATTAGAACTACGTAGATGATGGCTATGAAAATGAACCAGTATTTTTCCAAGAAGTCTTTATTCTTCCGCTTTTTCATCCTCTACCTCCATCGACCCTTTAGCGAAACCACATTCGGAACACAAATTAAAACTGTAAGTTTGGACTTTAAAAGAATCTTCTCCACACCTTGGACACCTGTTGGTAAGTTCAGTTTTACTTTTCTCAGATCTATTGTCCTGATACGACTTGAGTATCTTCTCATCTATCTCTTTCCCTATCCTTCTGTAAGTTATTATAAAAAGGAGATGTCCTATCGTAGCCGAAGCAAAAATCCAATAAACTTGGTAGGATAAGAGTTTGATACTGACATCCCTCTCAAGTAATATAGAAAACATCATTACGAAGCCAATACCTGTTAGGAATTGTACCCCCGCTGCCGAGTATAAAAGTCTCTTTTCAAGGGTCGGTGCTATCTCTTTTACCAGAAAAACGGTCCCTATGGCAAAAAGAAATGTGTTTATCGGTGTATAAATGATCCCACCGATGATACCAAATATATAAATCACGATGGCAATATTCACACTTTCTTCATGGGATAATGATATCTCACTAGAATCCTTATATATCTTATAAACGGCTGTTATTAAGATAATAAAACCTAACAATGAAACGAAATGACTAAAACAAGTTATGGATCTAAAAGATTGTATATTAGCCTGGGTGATCTCAGATTCACTGAATATACCTTCAATACCGTATAGAACGATAGCGTTAGAGATCATACTGACTATGAAGAAGATCTGAATCAGGCTTATTCCATCTTTAGTTTTCTCCATCCTAACTCTCTATCTCCCGTATATATAGAACTATTATAAAATTTACTATCAATAATAATCAAATAATCTTGGTTTTATAACAACTAAATTGTAAGGAAAAACACTAAATATCTTTACAAAAATACTAAAAGTAAAGATGATAGCATGGCAGAAAAGGCTAAAATTTCTAGAAAAGGCCAGATCACCATCCCTAAAGCCATCAGGGAAAAGTTGGGTCTTGGACCAGGTAAGAAGGTTTTGTTCGATGTAATTGGCAAAGAGGCCATTATGTACCCGGAAATAGAGGATCCTTTGAAAGAGTTGAAACAGTTACGGAAAGAGATCCAGTTCGATGAAGAAGAGATAGAACAGATGATGGAAAGGTCAAAAAGCAAGTGGAGTAAGTTGAGTTAACATGATGTTCATCGACTCATGGGTATGGATCGAATTCTTTTCAAAGGGAGAAAAGAGCAAGAAAGCAGAAGAGGTCATATCAAAGCTTGAAGAAAAAGAGGGTGTGATATCCGCTACGGTCTTGATGGAAGTCAAGTACAGGATAAAAAAGAAATTCGGTAAAGAACTTTCTGACAGGGTCATCAATACCATGGAAGCTTTTGATAATTTGACCATATTACCTGTAAATTCTGAGGTCGCAAAGTACGCAGCTGATCTAAGAGATAAGTATTATAAAAGGAATACAAGAGAGCTATCATATGCTGATGCTATACATCTCGCAACTGCTGTTTTGGTGAACTGTGATACATTGTATTCTGGTGATCCTGATTTTAAAGATATGGGCGAGATGAATACAGAAGTAATCTAGTTGAAGTTTATGATCAACAATATTCCTACCTCTTAGGTTCGTCATCCATAGGATATGCTCCTAAAACAGGAAGAATCAGAAAAATAGTAATTCAAATAAATGGATAATTGATACAAAAATAAATGGACCAGCGGGGATTTGAACCCCGGGCCTCTACCATTCTGGCTAACAAGTTATATTGAACTTGTAGATGCCAAGGTAGCGATCTTCCAACTGATCTACTGGCCCATTATTTGAGTATGAGTCATTTCGTATCTACTGACCCATATGGTACTGATATAGCGTTGAAAACTATACTCACATAAAAATCTTTTCTTCGAGTTTAACTTTAACATGTTTAGCCTCTCCTGTTAGATCCATCTGTTAATTTATTATATAATTAGTTTAAATATTTGCAATCTTAACCCGAACTATAAATAGAATTAATGATTTCCCTTTAGAAGGGTTATTCCATGAAGAAATATAAGAGGAAGATTTTATTATTGGGAGATGGAGCAGTAGGAAAAACGTCACTTATGAGACAGTTCGTGGAAAGTAAGTTCAGCGACGAATATATATCTACCATCGGGGCCAATATCAAAAAGAAAGAATTGTCTTATCCGGATAGGAACATGCAGTTAGACTTGGTGATAGCTGATCTGATAGGTCAACAGGGCTATGAAAATACCCAGAAGATGAACATGCGCGGTGCAAACGGTGCGATCATGGTATCTGATTTAACTCGATATGAAACTATAGAGTCACTCGAAGACTACTGGATACCACTGCTCAAAGAAGTCCTTGAAGAAGCTCCACCCATGATTTTCTTTGCCAACAAATCTGATCTTATAGATATGGAAGGAGAAGAGGCTAAAAGATTCAGAGCGGATCTACTTTCGATATCAGAGAGATACCAATCGAAATTTTACCTTTCAAGTGCTAAAACTGGTGAAAACGTAGAGGCCGGATTCAAGGATATCGGATTGTTTTCGTTGGGTTTTGAAACCGATAATTATCACTTCCCGGAACTTTACGATATCAAAGGAGAGATCAGTTCTAAAAGGTTCTTAGATCTTTTACAATCCCAGATATACCTTGAGATAGGTAGTGAAGATTTCGCTAACTCGATAATCAAAAAACAGATGGGAGATGTAGATGTTGACGTTAAAGATAATGTCCAATTGACTGGTAAGCTCCACGACTTGGTTGAAAGGATAAAAAAGGTCGAACTCACACTCTTACCTACGGAAACCGCCGAAGCGTTGCACAGAAAACGCATGGGTCTTTTGAGTAGGGTCAAGGACTGATCGAACTTTTTTCGTAATATCGTCGGATCAGTTTGAGGAATACATTGGCACCTTTCTTGTGTTCGATCTTCTCTTTATCATCTAGTTCATCAGCCCGAGATTGATACCAATTCGATAAGCTAGATACAAAGAAAAGAGCCCTGCTCTCAGGTATCTCATCTTCCAGTGCAAATTTGTTAATAAAACTATCCTCTAGTATATCTTCTCGGATCTTGTATGGCATCAACCTCATCTCAGACGATAATGCCAGTGCAGCGTTAACGAGTTCATTAGGTGAACTGATATCATGGTTCATAACGATATTTTTGATATCTTTCTTTCTATGAGCTTCTGTGTCTAACGACCTCTTCCCGATATCTTCGAAAAGTTTCTCGACGTACAGATCCATCTTAGCTGAAGTGTACGCGTAACTGTCGAAGTTTTCTTTTAACGACTTTATCTTTTCAGTGGTTACCTGTCTTTCCTGGAGATCGGATTTGTTTACTGCCAGTGCTACAGGCTTTTCCGGACCAGCTATCTCGTGATATCTAGGAAGCCAATAATCGACCAGGCTGTAGAGAGTATTTTCATCGGTCATATCAGCTACAGCTATAGCTCCATTCGAGTTCTGGAAAGCTCCTTCCTGGACGGCCGTATAATCTTTTTCACCCATTATGTCGTGTATGACCAACTTTAGGGTCCCATCGTCTATCTCTATCTGTTTGGTGTAAACGTTGGTTCCGATAGTTTTTAGATACTGGCCTCCGAATATATTTTTCACATATCTGATGGTGAGTGATGTTTTCCCAACCGAAGTGTCACCTAAAAGATTTATTTTCCTTTTAGTAAATTTACTCATCAAGATATCTAAACACTTAAAAGGTTAATTAATTTACGTAACACACGTAACAATTTTATAACCTATTATATCTTACAATCCTAAATCAATAGGAGATTGGTCAAATATGAAACTACAAGAATATCAGGCTGCGGATATATTTGAGGAATATGGCATACCGGTCGCTGAAAGGTATCTAATAGAGAGTCCGGACGAGATAAAAGAGGTAGATGATCCGGTCGTTTTGAAATCACAGGTGAGAGTCGGGAAAAGGGGTAAAGCCGGTGGGATCTTATTCGCAGAGAGTAGGAAAGAAGCGGTTGAAAAGGCTGAAGAACTTTTCGATAAAGAGATCAGGGGTTTGGAGGTCAACAAGATATTAGTCGCTGAAAAAGCTGACATACAGAACGAATACTACGTCGGTATGGTCATGGATAGGGAGTCCAAACGACCAACATTGATCATGACCAGTGAAGGGGGGATGAACATCGAGGAAGTAGCAGAAGAGCATCCTGATAAGATCATCAAGAGACCTATAGATCCACTTATCGGCTTAAAATCCTACGAAGCTATGCACATGGCGGATTCCATCGGTATGGAAGGAAAAGAACTCTTCGAGATGGTCAAGATCGCCATTAAAGTTTACCAGGCGTTCATGGATTACGACGGAGAGTTGGCTGAGATCAACCCACTGGTTTCAACACCAGATGGATTACTGGCTATAGATGCGGTTTTCAACATAGATAACAACGCATTATACAGGCAGAAGTTCGAAAAAACCGAGAGCCTGAGGATACCGGAAACCGAAAAGATGGCAGAGAAGTATGATCTAGCTTACGTTGATTTAGACGGCGACGTAGCCATAGTCGGATGTGGTGCAGGTCTCGTCATGGCCACATTAGATTCCGTAGCCGAGTACGGTGGAGAGCCAGCCTGTTTCTTAGATCTAGGTGGCGGTGCTACTGCAGATGATACGAAGCACGCTCTTGAGATCATCGATATGAAAGAAGGTATCAGCTCAATATATCTCAACATCTTCGGAGGTATCACCCAGTGCGACGAGATCGCTAAAGGTATCATCGAGTACGATCCCAAAAAACCTACGGTGATACGTATGCTGGGAACCAACGAAGAGGAAGGAAAACGGTTGTTGAAAGAAGCCGGTTACGAAGTAGTCGATGGTATGGAAGAGGGAGCCGAGAAGGCAGTCGAGATAAGGGAGTAAAAAAACAGCACATGGTTAAAAAAGAAACTATACCGCTGCTCCATGATCACCATAACCATCCCAGTCAATATGCCGCATTCTTCGATTCTGCTAACATCTCAGGAGTAAGGAACAAGGAGGAAGCCATTTCGATCATACGGGATAAGACGCAAAAAGACAGGGCTAACGTCGTTCTCGGCTGGAATAACTCTTACTTTTCTTTTTCGAAAAGCGATCTCGATAAACTCCCACCAGTGATCATCTGTAATCTATCATTCCATGGATTTGTTTCCAATGGTAAGGCTGAGAAGTTTATCAAGAAGCGGTTCGGAAGCGCTGAGATACTGAAAAAGTTGAATGATCCCGATTGGATGGAAGCTAATTTACCTCAAATCATGAAGTTCTTGATAGAAATCGAAGGTCTAGGTGAAGAAAAATTAAGGTATCTATATGATTACTTGCTTGATAAGGGTATATGGAGAACTGAAGATATGCTGTTACCTTCGGAAAATGCACTCGATGCTTTCAGCGATTCAGGCCTTATCGGGAGGACTGAATTTTGGACAGATATCCCCACTTACCAACAGTTGAGTGAGAAAGCACAAAAGGAGATCAAAGGCATCAAGATTTTCACCGACGGCGCTCTTGGACCGAAGACTGCAGCTATCGAAGAACCTTATTCGGGTGAGAATTATGGTGTCCTTTTACATCAAGAAGATTCTTTACGAGAACTCATCGGAGAAGTAGATACTGAACACGTATCCATACACGCCATCGGAAACAGAGCTATAAAGATGATAGTGAACGCTTTAGAGGACATCGATAAAAGCGGTATCACATTACCTAACATCCGCATGGAACATGCCCAGTTCATAGATGGGGAAACTGCGGAACGGGCGAAAGATTTAGGAGTGACTTTAAGCATGCAGCCTAACTTCAGTTCAGATTCGGAACATTACAGCGATAGGTTATCTGAAAAGTATCTTAAAATGAATAACCCGTTCAGGATGTTGATAGATGACGTGGATTTCGTTCCAGGCGAGGACTTGATATTCGGTTCCGACGGTATGCCCCACGGTGCTGAAGCGGCTTTAAGATCTTCACTTTTCCCGCCTTTTAAGGGTCAAAGAGTTACATTAAATGAATTCCAACGAGCTTACTGTGTCGAAGACAAGAGTTTGGGTAGTATCGACGTAGTTATCGATGAGGATAAGAGAGAAGTGACCATCGAGAAAATCCGTACCGAGTGATCACGACAAATCTTTTCTCGCTTCATCCACCCAATCCGGTTTTTTCCACTGTTCTCTTCCAACAGCTACAAGATCAACTTTCCCATCGCGTACGATCTCGTCGGCATATGATGGTTTTGTTATACCGCCTACACCTATAACAGGAACGTTAACTACACTTCTTATCTCTTCAGCTGCAGGAACGAAATACCCCTGCCTATCCTTATCAGGCCTAGAACCAGACAGGTTACCGGAGACGTCGATGATATCTACACCTATCTTTTCTAGTTCCTTAGCAAATACTTTAGATTCATCGACAGTCAACCCGTTTTCATCCATATCGGTTGCACCGAGCCGATAGAGTAGCAATTTATCACCAACTACTTCTTTCACACTTTTAACGACTTCAAGGGGGAACCTCATCCTATTCTCTAAACTTTCACCACCGTACTCATCATCCCTTTGATTCGTCATCGGGGACATAAACTGACCTAAAAGGAAACCGTGGGCTCCGTGGACTTCTACGGCGTCGAAGCCGCCTTCTACCGCTCGTTCAGCTGCCTGGATAAAGTCATCTTTGATAGAACCCATCTCTTCTACGGTCAGAGGTTCCACGTCTTCAAAGTACGCATCGGAAGGCCCTACCGCCTTTTCACCGATCACCTTTTGTTTACACGCTCCTCCAGCATGGTTTATTTGTATCGCTGAGACAGCACCGTTGGATCTTATTATATCGGACAATTTACTCAGCTTTTTAACATGCTCATCGGAGTAAATACCAAGTTGATTTGAACTCAATTTTCCTTTTTTACTCACATATGAATGCTCTACGATGACCATACCGGGCCCTTTGGACTGTTTATCATAATGTTCGTAGAGTTCTTCTGTCGGGAATCCATCACTGCTGGATTTCTCCGTTGCCATAGGCGGTAAAACTACCCTATTCCGCAATTTTACAGAACCCACTTTAAGAGGAGTGAACAGATGGGGCATATCACAGCCTCCTCTCCAAGTAGTCTTCAAGTATCTTGAAAGCCCTTATCTTCTGGTTGATATCCGTACTCCCGTGTCCCTCTTCAGAAAGTTCCTCGTACTCGAAGTCTTCACCTTCTTCCCAGCCCATCTTTTCTAGTCCTTCTTTGAAGATCCGTGCTTGTTCGATGGGACATCGTGGATCATTGACTCCGTGTATCATCAGTATAGGATTTTTCATATTTTCAATATGTTCGATAGGACTCCTATCCCTCCACAGATCGTAGTTCTCTTCCGGGTCTCCCATCTGTTCCCTGAGCATGGCCTGGAAATGGGGCATATCCTCTTCGTAGAGCTTGTGTAGGTCCGAGATGCCGATCCAAGCTACACCTGTAGTCCAGAGTTCTGGGTACCTCACCATCTGCATGTAAACTGAATATCCACCGTACGAACCTCCGAATACAGCGATCCTATCCTCATCGATCCAATCCTGTTCTTTCAACCATTCTGCTCCGGCGGCTACATCGTCCTGTTCCATACCACCCCAGTCCATGTGTATCATACGCTTGAACTCTCTACCTTTTCCTATAGAACCTCTGTAGTTGGGCTGCAGCACAGCATATCCTCTGCTTGCCAAGAACTGTGCGTAGATGTTGAACGCTTTGATCGACTGGCCGTGGGGCCCGCCGTGTACCATCACGACTGCAGGAGAAGGCCTAACACCGGGATCGTACAGCAAGGCACCTATCTCAACTCCATCATGGGATCCGTAAGTGACGTATTCAGCGGGTACGAAAGAATCAGGATCTAGATCTCCATATTCAGCTTCCAGCAGTACTTCATGATCATCATTATCCAAATCGTACTCAAGTAGTTCCTTCCTCCTGTCACCTTTTGTATGAGACACTATGAAAGAACTGTCCGAAACGAAGACTCCACTACCCCCGTTGAATGGAAAACCCGATACACCTTCTTTGAGTTCAAGTTCCTTGACCGTACCGTCGAGGCCAAAAAACACGGGTATCCATGAAGCGTTCTTGATCCTGAAACCGAGGAAACCATCACCGTTTGGTTTGAATGTAACCGGTCGGTCTTCGTAGTTTTCATCTCCGAACCATTCAAGCTTTTCCCCTTCAACGTGATAAATTCCGGGTTTATTCATATCCTTGGAATTATCCGTGACCAGCAGTTTCTTACCGTCGGGTGACCAGCGGACAGGGCTGTTCTCAGCACCCTCTTCACCGATATCCAGTTTTCGTTTTTCGGAGCCGTCTGGTCTACACATATAAATATCCTTGTTCCGGAGGTCGTCGGATTCGTTAGCCTGATATGCTATCCATTCTCCATCGGGACTGTAAACTGCACTCCAAACCGGAAGTTTATAGTCTGTCAACTTTTCGATCTTACCGCTTTCAAAGGAGTATCGGAAAAGATTCATCTGCTCGTCTCTATCGCTGGTGAAAAGGATGTATTCACCATCGGGACTCAGGTCCTGTAATATACACTGGGCGTCGAGTTCGATCTCCTTTTTAACGTTACCCTCTAGATCCATTGAGTAGATATCGTTCTGTTCATTACCCCCTTCATCCTTGTGGAATAGCACTTTCTCACCTTTACTATCCCACATTATGAACCATCTAGCGTTCTTTGGAACTTCGCCATGGCTCAACTGCTCTATATTACCGCTCTTTCTATCTAAAATATAAAGTTCGTTCCTACCGGACTTATCCCAGTAAAACGCTACTTGTTCTCCATCTGGTGACGCGACGGGATGATAAAATTCGGGTAAACTAGCTAACTTTTCTAACGGATATTTTTCGACCATGTTGATCCCTGATTGTGGAATAAAACTTCAAACTAAAAAAGTTTGTCTTTTTTCCGTAACGGTTTTAACGTAGATAACAGTTTTCGGAACCATGAAAGGATCTTCAAAAAGGAAGTTCGAAGTGGTCGAGGTCGGAAGGGTTGAGAACGATTTTTTGGAAGAAGTACCGGATGATTATCATGATAAAACATCTAAGATGATCGTACACGACGAGTTTACGGACTCATTACTAGG
>JAWOGF010000085.1:0-2884 GCA_046497075.1 Candidatus Saliniplasma sp. | reverse complement strand
ATTGTAGAAAAGATAAAATAATTACGTATAACTGTTTAGGTTGATCACAGATGAAAGTAGTTTATTGGTCTGATGTAGAAGATAAATATTTACAGTTCTTAAAGGAGAATCTCAACGAAGATATAGAGTTGACAAACATCCCTAGAGATGATGAAGAGGGATTGATCGAGAAAGCTGATCAGTTTGATACGGTCATCGGTGCATGGGTTCCCTACGAATTTTTGGAGAAAGCTGAGAACTTAAAATATTTCATCATACCCTTCGCAGGAGTACCTACCGAAGATAGAGAAAATCTAAGAGATTTTAATGATATAACCGTTATAAACTCACATTTCAACTCGTGGCTTGTTGCAGAGCATGCATGGACTTTGTTGTCAGCGTCGGTGAAAAGGATTTGCCCTATACATAACCGGTTGAAAAAGGGAGACTGGACACCGAGATATGGCCATTGGTGGGGTAGAACTCTAAAAGATAAACATCTCCTTTTACTTGGGTGTGGTGCTATCGGTAGGAATATCGCCAAGATTGCTAAAGTTTTCAATATGGAAGTCAGTGCTGTAAAAAGGAACTATGAGGAGGTACCCAATGTAGATCAGGTCGGTACAGAAGACAATCTACATGACTTTCTGTCGAAGGCTGACTTTGTGATATGCACACTACCGTTTACGGAAGAGACAGAAGGTTACATCGGTGAAGAAGAATTTTTAGTGATGAAGAAGGATTCCTACCTAGTCAACGTGGGCCGGGGTCCAGTCATCGATGAGAAAGCTCTTTACGAAGCTCTAAAAGAAGATAAGATCGCTGGTGTGGCTATCGATACCTGGTGGAATTACCCAGAAGACAAAGAATCTAGAAAAAACACACCACCTTCCGATTATCCATTGAACGAGTTCGATAACATTGTTTTTAGTCCACATCGTTCTACCCACGTCGAAGAGAGAGAGCGTTACAGGATGGAAAGTCTTATCAAAATATTAAATTCACTGAACGAGGAAAAAATGATCAACGTCGTTGATATAAAAAGGGGTTACTGATCTTTTGTAATTACGAACTTACAGCCTTCGTCACCTTTACCAAAACACTCTACTTCTCGAACAGATACTGAAAGATCTAAAGCTCCGTCAACTATACCTTCGATCATCCCTTCATCTAAAGAACAAAAGGTAGTTCCCACATCGGGCATGTCACAACAGTCGAAACAGTCATGAACAATTAATGTCGAACTATCTATGATCTCTATGTCACCTAGTTGATTTTCAAACCATAACTTCTTCACTTCTTTGAGCAGTTCGTCCATGGTTTCAACTTCGATATTTTCAGCGAGCTTTCTACCCGCATCTCTACCGATCTCTCTAAGGGCTGGATGGACATCTAGACCAAAAGAAGAAAGACCGTACCTGATCAGATGAAAAAGGCTTTTCAAGAAATTGTAATCGTCTCCACTGCTGTTCTTTAAATTATCTAAGATCTCCAGATAATGTTCGTCCGTAGGGATATCTGAAGTTCCCAAAAGTTTAGTATTCAATGAGAATATCTTCAGCCTTTTATCTTCCTTATCAACTTTAGTTTCGATCAAACCCAACTCCTCTAGATCGGAAAGGTGAACGGATATGGTTGATTTAGCTTTATCCAATGCATCACTTATCTCCCTGCTGGTTTTATCTCCTTCCATGAGGAACTGAATGATCTTGTTTTTAGTCTCACTTTCGATAACGACAGCACCTTTTCGAGTCGAAAATATCCTGGTCTCGGTCACTGGTTTATTCATAACATGTTTAACATCATGGAAAGGGATATAAAACTTTCGCCAATATACGAACGTTCGTCTGTATACGAAATATATTTATGTTACCTACTATTGTAAAGAACAGGTGTTTAAATGGAAGAGATAAGCGAACACGGATCAGTAAATGAGATGTATGAAAAAGTCAAGAAAGACGGTATGACTAATGTTCACGATAGATTTGACGCCATGGAGAAAGTAAGATGTAATTTCTGTCAAGATGGAACACGCTGTAATATATGCAGTCAAGGACCATGCAGGATCGTAGACGGAGTTACAGAGAGGGGCGTGTGCGGGATCGATAAAGACGGGATGGTGACGAGGAACCTATTGAGAGTCAACTCGATGGGTACAGCAGCTTATACATATCACGCGAATACAACGGCTAAAACATTGAAAGCTACTGCAGAAGGTAAAACCATCTTTCAGATCAAAGATGAAGATAAATTAAAAGCGGTCTGTGAACGTTTAAACTTGGATACAGATAAGGAAAAAAATGAACTCGCTAAAGAACTGGCTGATTTCATGCTCGAAGAGATAAATCGGGACAGTGAAGAACCTTCTAAAGTTTTACAGAACTATGCACCGAAGTCCAGACAGGACGTTTGGAAGAAGTTGGATATACTACCAGGGGGACCCCTGCACGAATTGATGGATGTTAAAACCAGTGTCATGACCAACGTTGACAGCGATTACCAGAGCATGGCTTTAAAAACGCTGCGTATGGGACTTTCAACGTCGTATGGTTCACTCACTTTATTGGAAGAAGTCCAGGATATATTATTTGGAACCGCCTCACCCCACGAAGCAGAAGTCGATATGGGAATTTTAGAGCCAGATTATGTTAACATATTACCGAATGGCCACGAACCTTTCATGGGTGCAGCTCTGATCCAACAACGGTGAGAGTGTCCTCCAGTTTCCACTAAATCAAGAGAAAGAACGGATTTGCGCGTGTTTCGAGGAGATACGCGAGCAGAATACGGGCGAGCGGATTCTGCTCGCGTATCTCCTCGAATCACGCGCATATCCGTTCTTTCTCTTGATTTAGTGGAAACTGGAGGACACTCTTACCGTTGTGATTATAGAAGCCGGCCGCTG
>JAWOGF010000037.1:0-10846 GCA_046497075.1 Candidatus Saliniplasma sp. | reverse complement strand
TCTCTTAGATAGATCCTAGTGTCGTCTCTTATGAGGTGGGAATCTTCTCTTAAAAAACCGTTGATGACTTCTCTCAAAGGCCATACTGATTTCCTCAAAGTGATCATATCCCTTTTGGTGTTGTGGATCCTGTACAATGTTTCTTGTTCGGGGTTATCGATGAGTTCACCCTCGATGTCCTCGATCCTCTCGCCAAATTCTTCCAGTACTACAAAATAATGGTCAACGACTGCATCGATTAGCGTGTATGCGAGAAAATCCGCTTTATTATTTCTAATCCTACTGCCTTCCTTTTTGATCCTATTTCTTATCTGATCGAAAACATCACCGCTTTTTTCTTGGAAGGTCAATACAAAGTTTTCACCAATAACAACACTGACCTGTTCTTTCATTATCTGACCATCTTTATTATCTCTGTAAAGCATCTTTAGGATTAAAAATAGATGATTTTCGAATTCTTCGTATTTAGGCCTCTGGTACGTATTTAGGATATCCTCCATAAGTAAAGGATGGAGACCATAGAACTTACCGAGTTCTTCTATTTTTTCAATATCGTGCAGACCATCGATGTTGATCCAAGTGGTAGTTGGTTTTTCTTTATACCTTTTACACACCTCGATATCCCTTACCTTTTTTTCTTTAAAATGGTCCTCGTCAAAATCTATGAGGGTTATCTCAGTATCCTTCATTTTTTGTTCACCAACATGGACTAAACTTCCAGAAGGTAACCCTCTCTTTTTTGACATACCTTTCACTTTTTCACCTTCGATATAATTACTTATAAAGTCCATAGAGATAAATAGTTTTTGAATAATAAAGATAACTATCACAAAAAAAATGATAGGGGTTTAGGAAATTTTTTGAACAGTTTGTAGGTTCACTTTTTCCTGGAAGCTTCGTCGATCTTCACCTGTAACTTGTTCATCTTTGTTTGATAATCATATATCTTATCCTGGATCTTTTGGGCTTTTTTCTCGTTTCCCTTGTCTTCGGCTTCCTTCATCTTACCTTTCAACTCAGTTATTTTTTCCTGGACTTTGCTCATCTTGTCTTGATAATTATCTAATTTCTTTTTAGAGGAACCTTTCGATTCTTTTTTCCTTTTTGAAACCATATAACTCACCACTAATACATATATTTTCAAGTATAAGAGTTTGTTGTTTTTCTATATATTTTTTTACCGAGCTATTCATTAACTATTTATCCGTTCGATATTTTACAAAATTAATGAGAGTTGTGATCCTAGGCGGAGGGTTCTGCGGTTCGATGGTTGCTAAAAGATTGGATGGGAGAAGCGGAATCGACCTAGTTCTGATAGATGAGCAACCATACTTTGAATATTATCCGTCTTTACCAAAATTGATCACAGATCCAGAATATCATAAGAGGATCATCAAGCGGTATTCAACCTTTTTGAACGAAGTAGATGTACTTACGGAAAAAGTTGTAAAAGTAACCCCAGATCACATTTCAACTGCCGAAAGAAAAATCGATTACGATATTTTAGTGATTTCTTTAGGAGCCGATTATCCAATATATTTAGATGAAAAAAAGAACGTATTCACAGTTAGGTCTGGAGAAGAAGTCAAGGAACTGTCTAAACGGATGGAGAAGGCGAGCGATGTTCTGATCGTCGGAGGGGGTTTGATAGGTACAGAAGTTGCGGCCGAAATAGCATCTAAGACTGAAAAGAACGTTACTTTAGTACATCCTCATGGGAGACTCATTGAGAGGAATCCCAAAATGGCTTCTTTCTTTGCTGAAAGGTACCTTAGAAACAAAGGTGTTCGATTGATATTTGATGAAAAGGTCGTTGATCGCGAAGGTGATGAATACGTAACCGATGAAGGTAGGAAGATCAGATCAGATGTTTGTATCTGGAGTACTGGATTGTGCTTCGATAGAAGTTTATTTCGTGGTTTTGGAGATTCTTGTTTTACTGAAAGAAATACGCTCAGAGTCAACGACCATCTCCAACTGATAGATCATCCAAATATCTTCGCCGGCGGGGATATAACTGATATCGATGAGGAGAAGACCGGCCATAATGCGGATTCACATTCTAAAGTCATAGCTCATAACGTGATCAGATTCAGCAAAGACAGTCCTCTGAAAACCTACAGCAATGTAAAGATTCCACTTTTCATCAGCTTGGGGGATGTGAACGGCCTGATATCTTTTAATCCTTTAGCTATACCTGGCCCGGTCCCAGCTTTGGTCAAATATCTTTTAGAAAAGGGTGCGCTGTTAAGATTATGAATTCAATTCATGCTATCATCAGATCTACTCCATATCCAAGCATCAGGAGTATAGAAAAGGATGCGTATAACCTGAAATTTAGTTTAGAGATATATCTTATCTTTGAGTCGTGACCGTTAATCCCTTTCAATTCGGACCACATCTTCGGGAGTAGAATGGCATGAGATGTAAAGGCTATCAATAATGGCCAACCCGGATTTAGCAGAAAAAGTACTACGATTAAAACATTCACAAGAGCTATAAGATGTATTCCGATCAAACCGTATTTCGATCTACTGAAACCGATCCTAGCTACTAGTCCCAATTTTTTTCCTTTTATATCTGTTGGAAGGTCTACCATCTGCCCCATCCAGACTATGAACAGCGTTCCGAAACCGGTGATCGGTGAGATCGACAGTAAAATCGGATGGAAACCTACGTTTTGACCGAATCCGGCTAGTAATACTGCCAAAGGTCCAAACCCTATAACGACCGCCAACTCCCCCATACCCCTGTAAGCCAATTTGAAAGGTTCAGCGGTGTAGTATTTACTCAAAAACACGGAGATAGATATGACTATCCAAAGGGGTAACCAGAGTGTTCTATCGATCAAGGCTGTCAATAAAATTGTCCCAACAAGTCCTATAACGATCCCAGACCTTGCGATCAGGTACATCTTCGATAACAGTTCGGGATGATTAACTATTATACCGGACCCTCCGCTGAACTCACTTTTCATGGATTTTCGGTTATCGGCTCCCTGCAGTGTATCGTATATGTCGTTGTACACGTTGGTAGTTATGTGAAGACTTATACCTATGATAAAAACGAGTAAGAAATTAAGAGGCTTAAATGAGTCGGATATCGTAACTGAAACTAAAGTCCCGGAAATTAAAGGTACTAAGATGGCGAACAGGAACGGTGCCCTTATCATCTCTGGAAAACTTGGTTTATCTTCACTCCCACTCATTATGTAAACCTAACGTATTCAATATATTTAAATCATCGAGATGAAGTCAATCCGTCTATCTCTTCTCTCATCTCTTTTACAAACTTTTCATACTCTCCTTCTTCGTAGATATCATCTTTTTTTCTATTGTAATCGATTGGCTCTCCAGGGAAAGGGTCATCTACGGTCCTTGGATACAGGTGAAGATGCAGATGTGGGATTGTATTTCCGTGGATCTCGTAGTTGATCTTCACTGCACCAGTGACGTTTTTCAGCGCTTTCGAGTATATCTGTACGTCCTTCATGAAACCTAAGAGTTCTTCTTCATCTAGATCGTGCAGTTCGATCCCGTGGTACTTAGCTGTAATGTGACACGCCCATTTGATGCATTCTACAGGTTCTGAGTTCAACCAAGAGTGCTCTAATTCGTACATATCGATCATATCCTCAGGCATCGGTTCCGAGTTGCAGACAGGGCAGTTCTCTGGGTTGGTCATCTCTTTCCATCTTTCAAAGTCGTGGTGGAAACTCATAAGCGGTTAATAGATTATAGGCATATCAACTTATCTGATTTCTACGAAGTATGTTTTAACAGAACTTAAAAAGAACTCCATTAACCTTTAATTATACTAGAATGATTTTCAATAGATGAAATTCAAAATCTTCGACCTCCTTGCCCCGATATACCCTTTCTTCGAGAGGTTATTATTTTCTGGTACGAGAGAAAAGATGATCCAAGAGATGGAATTAAGCCAGGGCGATAAAATTCTAGATGTAGGAGGCGGCACGGGTATGCTACTGGAGAAGATCTTGAAAGAGCGTTCCGATGTAGATGTGTACCTGTTAGATGAGTCAAAAGAGATGATGCAGAAAGCACCTACCTCGCACAACAAAGTTCGTGGAAAAGCATGTAGAACACCCTTCGATTCCGAAACTTTTGATCTCGTACTTTGCGTAGATGCTCTCCATCATTTTGAAAACAAATCGGAGAGTTTAAGGGAGATGGTAAGAGTTCTTAAGCCCGAGGGAGAGATATTGATCCTGGAACTGGATCCACAAAGTCCTTTAACTAAATTCATCGAGTTCGGAGAAAAGTTAGTTGGCGAACCGTCATATTTCTTCGAACCTGAAACTCTTAAAGATTTCTTTTCCAGTCGTGATTTTCAAACTTCGATCAAAAAACTACATACCTATGATTATATTTTACAGATTAAAAAATCAGAGTAGCCAGGCTTTCTCGACTTGACTCTTGGGTACCCATTCCTCGTCGATCAACACTGCTTTCTTCGTCGTAGCTTCTACGGTACCTGTCAATATGTTATTCGGAAATCCTTTTTTCTCGCCAAGCCATTCTACGACTTCGACTCCGATCTCTTCACCCTTCCCAACATCGTTGATATCTATCTCTTCGTCTCTGCTCATGGAAACCCCCATTTTTTACATGGATAAGAAACTTTTGGAGTTATATTTTCAACCCTTTATTACCAGACACCTCTAAGACAAGATTAAATATTGGTGTTAGAATTCTTTGATAATGAAGGAACCTAAAAGATCACCGATACTCACCCGCTGCGGATATAGATGTGACCTATGCCTGGCATACAAAGAAAATATCGAGAGCTTTGAAGATAGGGAACGGATCAGCGATGGTTGGTTCAAGTACTTCGGGTTCCGTATCAGTCCTGAAAACATATCATGTGACGGATGCTTGACTCCAGATGAAGAAAATCCCCATCTGATCGATGATTCTTGTCCCGTCAGGAAATGTGTCTTAGAGAAGGGATTCGAGAACTGTTCCAGTTGTGATGATTATATCTGTGAAAATCTCGAAAGCCGTGTGGTAAATCGAAGCGATTTCAAATCTATATCTGAAGAGGATCACATATGTTTCGTGAAACCATACGAGAACCGGGAAAGGCTTGAAAAACTGCGGTAAGAAAGTCAAATTTAACATGTTTTTCATATGACGCCATTATAATGGTTGGTGCGAAAACAATAATAGTACAGGAGTACAGTAGAACTGTTTACTCTCTCCGTACATAAAGGGAAGAGTGATGTATGAATCCGTTAAGGCGCTAGCCATGGGCTTTATCGGTTAAATCCTGATTTCCACCCATAACTATATAACATAGCAGCGGTAGGACTATTTGAAATAAAAATCAGGAGGTGAATTGTACATGAAAGGAAAAGTTAAGTTTTATAATACCATGAAAAACTTTGGATTTATTGAACCTAATGAAGGTGATGAGGATTTATTCGTTCACATGAGCGACATAGACGGTAATTATCTTAGTGAGGATGATGAAGTAGAGTTTGAATCGGAACAAGGAGAGAGGGGACCTAGAGCTGTTAATGTTAAGAAGCTCGATTAAGTAATGTTTTTCTCACTTACTTTAAGTAGATGAAATAACAAAATTTTTCTTTTTTTTATTTTTTTATTTACCCTCGTTTTTAGCTCAAACTATGAAGATATTTTCAATAATGTCCCAGTAGCCCTCTCTGTTTAGCGATCTTTTCCAGAAAACTAAATGTTAGTATCCCTATGATCAGATATCCGAAAGAATTGAGCAAGAGTATGGAGTATTCAAAAACTGTGAAATCGAACAACGATAGCCCACCTACCAGCATACGGTTGATCATAACGTTCCCCCATGATATAGGGGTGAAGTATACTATGTAGTGGTCAGTTATCGTAGGTAGTACAAGGAACAGGATAAACATGAACTGCAGTATCTGGTTCCCTGCCTGTACTTTTTTAAAGACTAGTGAAAGTCCGCCCATTATATACCCTATGCCATATATAGAAAGGAGTGCAAGTCCCACTAGAACGACAACTCCCGGATTCAATACCAGGTATTCTCCTGTTACTACCATCATGATCCCAAGGAATATCATGAACAGTACAAATTGAAATATAAAAGAGGCGATAACACGGTAAGCAGATATCCTTCTGAAAGTTGAGGGAGTCAGATAAAGCTGTTCTAAAGTCCCGTCCCTCGCCTCCTGAATCAAACCCCATGACATCTCACTGTATGCCATGGCCGCGAATATCCACATGGCGAATCCCACTATACTTCCCTGTAGAGTCTCGGTACCGGCTTCGAAACTCCTCAACCCGAAAAATACCAGCATGAACAGGATGAATATCCCGCCCATACTCATAATGGTGTTCAGGAAGTATCTTCTCAATTCGATGAAATACTTCTTTACTATAGAGTAGAATATGATGTGTTCCTTCACTTTACCACCCCGTCCTCCTCGATAATGTTCATGAATATCTCTTCCATGTGGGTGTCCATATTCTTGATCTTTTCCAGTTCGATATCTTTCTCTTTGAGATGATCGATCAATTCATAGAAGGACTCAGAGTCATTCAATACAACCCTCACAACCGTCTTACCGTTCACATGTCTCAGGTCTGTCACCTTATGTACTTTTCTGACATTACTTAGTCGCTGTTTTCCTTTCAAGATTAATTCATAGAGGTGAACGTTGAACACGTCTTTTAAATTATCTACTAGATCGTCTGCAAGAACCTTACCCTTGTTGATGATTATAACCCTCTCGCAGATTTCTTCCACGACGTTCATGTCATGACTGCTGAGAAGTATGGTCTTACCTTTGTCTTCCGCGAGTTTCAATATGAAACGTCTCAATTCCTTTGAGGTCTTGACATCTAAACCTAACGTGGGTTCATCAAGAAGTAAAAAATCGGTACCCCTGATAAGAGCACATCCTAGTGCCAGCTTCTGCTGCATCCCTCTTGACAATTTCCTAGCAGGCGTATTTTCCTTTTCAACTAGATCGAATCTTTCTATCAGACTTCTGATCTCGGGTTCGGCTCTCTTTATACTCCTCCCATGCAGGCCGGCAAAGAATTCAAGATTCTCCCTGGTGGTCAACCTCCAGTAGATGTTCCTATTACCTTCGAGAACAGCGCTGGTATTCGTCACAGCTTTTCTGGTGTTTTTGACAGCATCGATACCGAATATGTTTATCTCACCGGCGGTGGGTTCAACGAGTCCACATATACATTTGATAGTGGTGGTTTTACCTGCACCGTTCGGTCCCAAAAACCCCACTACTTCTCCTTCATCCACTGAGAAAGAAACTCCGTCTAAAGCCTTCGTGGAGTCCCCTCTCCATTGAGGGTATGTTTTCTTTAGATTCTTGACTGTCAAAGCCTCTTTCATTGGACTCACCGGAAGCCCTAAAATACATATCTCTATAAATATTTTTATAAAGGACATGTACGGATTTTCCGATAAAGTATAATATCCCCTTTCTAATAACCTACTATGTATCAGAAGATCATCGTTCCTACCGACGGGTCCGAAATCGCGATGAAGGGTGTTAAAGAAGGATTGAACCTGGCTAAGGCACTGGATAAACCGGCTACGGCGATCTATGTTCTTGAAGTTGGCGATATCAAGATGTCAGAGAACGTCAAAGATACTCTTAAAAGGGGAGCAGAGAAAGCGCTCCAGGAAGTAGAAGAAATTGCGGATGAGTTGGGTGTTGAACTGGAGAAAAAGATATTCAAAGGTGCCCCTTACGAAAAAATCACTGAGTATGCAGGAGATGACGACATAATATATATCTCATCTCATGGTAGTTCGGGATTCAGAGAACTGTTCATGGGCAGCACTACCGATAGGGTAGTGAAACGAGCTAACTGTACCGTTTCAATCGTCAAAGGTGGATACTAGACCATAGATAAAGCATATATTCTCTTGTATATGATATCTGAATTTGATCTATATCTTGATCATTGAAGTACAAGCACAAAGTCATAATAATATATCCTCTGTATCAGAATATAGGGAGGTTATAAATAACTCGATATACGTATGGTATTAAGAAATCGAAAACTATAGGGTCGTTTTCCGAATCCGAGTGTTTCATGAGAGTTTTGCTGGAGTATAATAAAATGATAGGACAGGAAAAACCATCCTTTGTCATCGGTCGTGAAGAAGAAATGCAGGAATTGCTAAACCTTTTAGATAAAGCTAGAGAAGGCAGTAGTAAGACTGTTTTTATAGCTGGAGAACCGGGAACGGGTAAAACCAGTTTGATAGATGAGGTCATAGCCAAGGCTTCTGAAGACGGATTCTTGGTTTTAGACGGGACTTGTCGATATGCCGATAACACTCCTTACAGGCCCTTTGAAGACGCTTGGAGATCCTCCGGCGAAACCAGTTTAAAAGAATTGTTTTTCACCGAAAAGGACGATGATCTAGAAGATAAGAAGATGTTAGATGCTTTTCGGAATGTTGCATTTTACGAGACGGCGCAGCGGATGAAAAAGATCTCTCATAAAAGACCGTTGTTCATATCCCTAGATGATATGCACTGGGCGGACCAGGGAACCTTAAATCTTTTCCACTATCTATCAGATAGATTGAAGGATAGTCCCGTTTTTTTAGTCGGCAGCTATGCTCCGGGTGATGCAGGACGGGGCACTGGATTCTCAGGTATGAAACAACAGATGTCTAGAAAGAAACTCTACGACGAGGTCGAACTAGAACCTTTAGATATAGAAGGCACTGAGCGGATGATCCGTATATTGATGGATAAAGATGAGGTACCTGAAGGTTTTGTAGAAAAAGTCTACGAGAAAACAGAAGGCATACCTTTGTTGATCAAAGAGGGTTTACATCATATACAGGAACAGAAACATGGTTCACAAGATGATGCTTATTCCGAAGACATATTTGAACTTCCCATGCTGATGGATAATATCGTCAACATAAGGGTACATAGATTAGGGATGGAGGCTAGGAAACTTCTTCAGTTGGGCAGCGTTTATGGGGTCAGAGTACCGTACCGACTGTTAGAAGAACTCACAGATGATGACGAACTTGAGATACTAGATGCGGTGGATGAGCTGATCGAGAACCGGTTGTGGGAGGAAGATAAAGATGGTAACCATTTCTATTTTTCGCATAACATCTTCAGAGATATAGTTTATCAGGGCATCGGGAAATGGCTGGAAAAGAAGCGGCTGCATTCACGGGTGGCAGAAGGTATCAGCAGGGTATTTAGAGAAGATATCGAGCAGAATTATCAAATCCTGGCATATCATCTCCGTGAAGCAGAAAGGTACGATGAATCCGTGGAGAATTATGTGAAGGCCGGCAAGAGAGCCGAAGAATTATACTCGCATGAAGACGCAGTGGAGATGTACAAAGAGGCCCTGTCTATATTCGATATTAGTTCTGATATCTCAGCTGATAAAGTAGGGATTTTGGAAAACATCGCCGAAGCTTACCGGCTGATGGGGATGTACCAAAAGTGCAGGGATCATCTCAACCTGGGATTAAATGATGTATCAGACTTCGATGAAAAACAGAGACTTTATCGTAAAATTGCCGAATCACTCAGGGAACAGGGCGAATATGAAAAAGCCTTGGAGATAGCGGAAGGGCGATCGTCTATCAGAGAGAAAGATACGCTTGAGACCTGCAGATTACAGGGCATCAAGGGTTGGTGTCTGATGTATGTGGGGAAGTACGAAGAGGCAGTCGAGTCATTTGAATTGGGGAGGAAGATCGCTGAAGAATTGGAAAACGATAAAGAGATAGCTCAGGCCTTCCATAATCTGGGTAGTATATCTCTCAGGTTAGGTGATTATGAGGCCGCTCTAGATAATCTGAATACTGCAAAAGAGATCAGGGAAAAGATCGACGATGTCCAACTGTCGAAGACTTTGAACAACATAGCAGGGTTGAATTCCCTTACGGGGAATTTAGATAAAGCCCTTGAGCAGTACGACGAATGTTTAAGTTTGTATAGGGAGAGAGGTAACAAGCCCGTTGAAGGTAAGTTACTCAATAACGTGGGTGTGATCCATTACAAGAAGGGAGAGCTGGAAAAGGCGGTTGACGTCCTAAACAAGGGTTTGGATATATCTAGGCAAGTCGAGGGCAGGTCAAGCGAAGCTAATTTCCTTGTAAATCTGGGTCAGGTTTACGTAGATATGGAAGAACTAGAAAGAGCTGAAGAATTTCTAGATAAGGGACTCGAACTTTCCGAAGAACTAGAATACTTAAACGGGATCCTTTTAGTTAAGAGTATATTGATCCAGCTCAAATTGGAAAAGGGTGAAACTGATCGGGCAGAGGGATATGCAGATGAGGTTCTAAAGTTATCTTCCAAGTTGGGTGTTAAAAGGGAAGAGGGCATCGGAAAGTACCTTAAAGGTAATGTACTGAGGGACAAGGAGGAGTGGGATGAAGCGGTCAGCATGTACGAAGAGGCTCTGGAGGTCTTTGAGAAATTAGGTACGTTGGATCTAAAAGGAGAGGTCCTGTATGAGTATGGGATCCTTCGTGAACGTGTTGGGGACGTTGGGGATGCGGTCGAGTTGGTAGAAGGAGCCCTCGATATCTTCGAGGATTGGGGTATGGAGTTATGGGCCGATAGGTGTAGAGAGAAACTGGATGAGATCCGAGTTTGATGGTGTAACTTTTGTTTTGACTGATGCTAAGGTCTAGATTGTTTGATAATTGTACTAGAAGATTTATATGTAGGCATGCAGACTTATACATTTAATGGTAATATGAAGGAAAAAAGAAATATAGAAAAGACAACCATTTTTGATTACTTTTGTACTAGTGATGGGATTCGTGGGACTTGGGGCACAGGTTTACGGGCAAA
>JAWOGF010000089.1:0-8178 GCA_046497075.1 Candidatus Saliniplasma sp. | reverse complement strand
TTAAGAGCATGATATTTAGTGTGAAACCATGTCCGAAGTGAAGATCAAAATCCCTCCTGGACTTACAGAAAAGATCGCAAAATTTGAGCTTGAAAGAGAGCTGAATAAGAAAAGCTGGAGACTCAAATCTATAAAATTTTCAATTGAAAAGCTGGATCTTTCTGAGGAAGACATAGATAAATTCGAGGATGCGCATGAATCATAAGATTCATCCTTTTTCTCGGGTAAAGCCCTCGTAATGCGAGGGAAGAGGCATGGAAGGAAAGAAAAAAAGAATTGTTGTAGATACTAATATTCTCATCTCTTCATTAATCAACCCGGAATCGATAGTTTGGAAAGTTTTGGATCTCGAATATATAACATTTTTACTACCTGAGATCGCTGTTGATGAACTTGAAAAATACAAAGAGAGGATAAAAGGAAAATTGCACTCTAGAGGATATGAGGAAGAGTACGAGTACCTTTTGTCTGAACTCCTTACTCCTTTGATAGTTGTACCTTCTTCTGAGTATGAGGATGAGATTGAGGAAGATTATGAGATCATGAAATATATAGATGAGAAGGATACTGTATTTTTGGCCCTTGCCATGGCTTACGATTGTTCAACATGGTCTGATGATAGTGATTTTTAAGAACAGGAAAAGGTAGAATCGTATACTTCAGAAGAAGTGATAAACAAGGTTTTCACTTGAAGTTGTGTTTAGGTGTATCTTTGGAATTAGATTGGTTGAGAGAGTAAATGAAAAATTTTTACTGAAAAGGATCTAAAATCCGTTGAGAGTTTGTTGATTACCTTTCTCTTTTTGTTTCTTGAATCGCTGGATAGAAAGTTTGAGATATTCTTCTTTCGAATCTATTCCTATGAATTTCCTGTCGTGTTTGTAAGTTGCGATACCAGTGGTGGAAGTTATCCGGAACAAGTTCCGGAACTCGATATCAAAACTTTGTTTTCGTTATCGAAACCTGTGAAAGGGTCTAGGATGAGGTCATCCTTGTTTGTGGATGATAAAACTATTCTTTTGAGTAGAGCTAGTGGTTTTTGCGGAGTATATTTTCCTAAAAAATTTTTTCTTTAAGGTTGGTATGTACAGGATTACATCCTTCCATTCCCCGGAAGATGAATCTTTCTCCGGTTAGACCAGACGGACTGCGTCTGTTTCTGAGATTTTTGAGAGGAAAAACCTGCTTGAGATAATTATGAGCGAGGGCAGTTAACCACCATAGTTCATATATTAAACTTGGCAGGTGGGATTGGGTTTTGGTGAAGGATCTCGAAGAAGAGCTATTACTCTTCAAATATGAATATCTCTTCGATAGCTGTGTTGAAAACCTCTGCTATATTGTGTGCCAATTCTAGGGAAGGGTTGTATTTCCCTTTCTCCAAAAAGACTATGGTCTCCCTCCTGACACCCACCTTGTTAGCCAGCTCAGCCTGAGTCATGTCGTGCCGAGCCCTAAATTCCTTGATACGTGTTCTAATCTAGATCACCTTTCTTTTTGTAGATCCACTGCAGTACGGAGCCGCTGAGCACCATGAAGAATAGGATTAGGCCTATAGTCTGTGCAACTGTGAGTTCGATGAGATCAAAATAATCTATCCAGAATATTATATTCACCAGTATAAAGGTCAAGAACCACGAGAACGAGAGCGCAGCACTGCCCAATTTCCTCGTCCTCTCGTCATGTGTTATCTCACCGTAGGCCGTATACTTTAGAACGGTCGTTATGATTATCACACCTCCAGCACTAGTGAAGATTATCGTTATAATCTCGTTCACACCTAGGACGACCTCGTAGAAAAGGCCTAGGAGAACCATTATAGTGCCAGATATCAGGTACAATCCGAATTTTTTTCCTTTTTCCATCTATCTCACCTGTTATTTATTTTTAACTTATTGTTAATTATTTCTAACATATAGTTAGATATAGATAACACTAATATATAATGATATCGTTGTAATCATAGACTATCTCTAATGAATCTTGATCCATATCCCGTTTGTGTTTCTTATACCACAAGAATATTTCTCTTTATGTAACTGGATAATTATCCAAATTTTCCATTTTCTAATCCACATGAAATAGTCTTGAATTTCGATCAATCCAATTATAATTCGTGAGGCTCTTCCAGTCCTCTAACGATCTAGTTTTCCGTGACTCTCTTTTAGATCCATCAACGACAGAGTTTCTACATCGTGAGTCCCTTCAACTGACCTGCCTACCACCATGTAATGTTCCTTTCTATCCTCTCGATTCCATGTGACCAGTTCAGCCTTGTCCTTTAGAGATGTAATTATCTTCCTCGTTCTCTGTTCATCCAGGTCAGACCACTTACATTCGACGAACATGATCTCTTTTGTAGATCCGTTAAAGCCAACGATGTCTATCTCCTGTCCTCTCTTGGACCACCACGGTCCTATCTTATAGAAGCTGAAAGGAGTTTCGTCCTTCTCCATCTGGATAAGGGCAGATAGGACGATATCTTCGAATACTGGGCCCATGTAGGTGTTGAACTCTCTTTGAAGAGAGTCCTTCAGACCTTCGAACAGCCCCTGCTCCAACTGCGGCTGGAACTGGAAGATGAACCTGAAGTAGAATTTGAAGAATGGGTCTTGGATGAAATATCTTCCTTTTCTGGTCTTTTCAGGGTGCTTCTCCGTCACAGGAACTCTTTTCTCGACCAGGTCCAATTTGATCAACAGTTTTAGATATCGTGAGATCGAGGTCCTCGGCACGTCGACGAAGTTGGCTATCTCGTTAGGCGTGGACCTACCGAAGGAAAGTGCTTTAAGGATGGAGAAGTAAATACGCGGCTCCCTCACTTCGGACTTGAGTAACAGTTTAGGCTCCTCGTGCAGCATGGATCCCGGATCAGCTATATTGTCTATTATATTCTGTATCAGTTCCTTGTCCCTCTCCATCTTCAAAAGGTATTCCGGGGTACCTCCGACTGTAGCATAAAGTTTTAGATAGTCTTTAAACTCTAGTTCTGGAAAGAAACCTCTAGCCTTAAAAGGGTCCAGAGGAGAGAGTTTGTACTGGCCTGATCTTCTTCCATACAGTGGACTTTTACTTCCCAGGACCTCCGATTCCATGGCACTTACCGTCGAGCCCGATAGGACCAGATGCATTCCTTCCATGTTCCCACTGTCCCATTCCCTTTGTATGATGGATGGTACAGATCGATTTGCGTCACACAGATATGGGAACTCGTCTATTACGAGTAAGAGTCGTTCTCCCCTCTTTTCTTCTATATATCTGATCAGATCCTTGAAAGAATCGAAGGTGATGTTAGAAAGAGCTGGGTCGTCGAAAAAACTTGCCACTTCTTCTGTGAAGTTCTCTAGGATACCTTTTTCTGTCTCGTTAGTGGCCATCAAATAGATGGACGGTTTTTCCTCCGAGAATTTCTGCAGTAGGGTGGTCTTGCCAACTCTCCTTCTACCCCAGAGAACATAGATACCCTCTGTTTCGTTCCAAAATGAATTTAAACGGTCGAGTTCGGATTCTCTGTCGATGAATTGTATGTACATAATTAGTATGAACGTATGAATATTATTTAGAGGTTGTGGTAGAAGGGTTTTGTGGGAGGAGTGCTTTGTGTGTGAGATAGTATGGATGATAGTGAATTTGAGAGGAGGGAGATGAAGGTTGTTGGTGATTGTGATGTGGATTCATTGAATGAGATTGTTAAAATTTCTAGAAAATTGAAAAAAGTAATCTGATTAAGGATTTGAGAATTAATCATCACGATAAAATTTTTTTAATGTTTTCTGTGAGCTTCTCTTCTCACACTTTTTAAATCCATCAACTGAATGCTTTAGGTATTCTTCTTTAGAATCGATTCCAATGAATATTCTGTTATTCCTGTATGCTGCGATACCAGTGGTTGAGGTTATCCGAAACAAGTTCCGGAACTCGATATCAAAGGTTATAAGGTATGTTGAGTATGGTTTTTGTATAGTGGTTATAGTTTGACCACACCAACCATGACCCATACGCAACCTGGATAAAATATAGGCTTCGCTTATAGGGGTAGAACCACAGAACCCACCTGCAGGGGGAGTATTAACAGGACATGGCGTGTCCATAGAAGGCTCTGTACTGAGCGTTCTTAAAGATTCCACCAACTTGTCCTTCAGTTTTTTGATATTATTCTCTACCGCTGTCGTGCTTATCTGGAGTTTTTCATAAAGTTGCTTGATCGTTATCTGAGGGTTGCTTGATATCGATTCCAAAATTTTGATCTCATTTTCTCCCAACTTTTCTCCCAACCTTTCTCCCAACCTTTCTCCTCCAGATATTGCTGTTCTATCGAATTTTACTGTGAATCACGAGTTCTTTGAACGAGTGAGCCTTGGAAACATCCATGTTTTCCGAAAAAGAAAGAATCGGTTTCGAAAGTTGGTTTCGGAAAATCAGCATCCGAGATAAAACTAAACTAGTGCTTCCTTTTTTGACTTATCGAGCACTACGAAGTTCAAGAGGTCGGTGGGGTTGTGAGAGATCTTTTTCAAAGCCTCGAGGATCCCAAGAGAAACGATCTTTTTCTCTTTGGTATAATCTACAAGTATACCTTCCTCATACTCGATGGTATCATCGATCTTCTCATTTTCTAAAAATTCGATGTCCAATATATCATGATCTGGATCATAGATGACCTTCATATTTTCACTCCCTTCTGTATTTTTCTATCTGAGATGTTAGGTAACAAGTTATCACAACCTTTCTCCATCTTCTTCTTCGTATACTACTCCCAATAACTTCTTATCATCTTTATCTGTATATAACCTTTAGGCTATCTTCCTTCCAGTGTGTCCATCTAATATATTGTCGGGATCTTCTAGAGTCTCTATCACCATCTCTTTTTTGATCCCTCTCTTTTCCATCTTCATCTTTGCTAAAGGTATCATCTCGATAGTCATATTATAGAAGAACGAATCGATCGTAGGTATTTAGAAGATGAGGGTTGGGAGAAAGACTTAGGGGTGTGTGGATAAGTGTGATGTAGGGGTAACCCTTCGAGGAAATCAAGATGCTCCCCTCTATCAACGAATGGTTTTTTCATACTAGTAAGTATAAAGGATTGAAGGACTTTACCCACAGATCGCTTACCAGTGCAGAAAAAGTTTTTGTCCGGTGAGAAGATATGAACCTCAAAATTTTTTTTAAGATCTACAGCATCACTGATTTTTTGAATATTCTTTGAACCCTAATTTATATATGTTTATTTATAATTATCATAACGATGGCTAAAGAGCAATATGCCGAATTGATGCGTGAATTCACCTACGCTTTAGAAGCAAAAGATATGGAAAAGATACTGTCTTTTTGTACGGAAGACATCAGATTTGTGACACCTTTTGGCACCTTCGAAGGAAAAGGAGAAGTCAGTGATCTTCTTGAGTGGATGTCAGGAAACATCCAAAGTGTGAAGTATACGGAAACTGGAACGGGTATAATAGTACAGGGCGATAAAGCTGCATATGAACATACTCTCACCGGTAAATATGAGGGTGAAGAGATCGAAGTTGATGATATGCACATACCAGTTCAGTGACGAGAAGATAAAGGAACTGCATTATACTATGGACACTTTGGAGTTAGCAAATCAGGCTGCCGAGGGATTCCTGTCCAAAAAAATGGTGGGTACTGTTTACAAAAAAGTGCGGGAAGGACTAGAATAGCTTTGATCTCGGTCCTTTGGTGATATCTCAGGAAATTTAACGTTTTTCCATAACAGATAGCGTATGCTGTGGCGATTTTACTCCCGACTCACCTGCTCGGGAAGGAAAGGTATTGTTTTGTAGGTCATAGGAAAAATTACTCATCTTAGAAAATTCGTAAACAAAGATGGAAAATCAGCTGCAAATCGTGATGATTTTTTGGTGAGGCTGAGATATATTTTGAGATATTAGAAATGTGGGGTCAGCATCAGTTGGATTACGATCTTCGGTTGGTGGAGTAGTTAAAAATCATCTAGGTTGATTAGTTCATGTGTTTTCCCCTGGTTCTTGAACCTCTTCACCGAGGCATCTAAGATATCATCAGATCAATTATCCTTTTGAGAAAGGAGTGATACCACATCATCCACCGTGAAAAGTCGCATATCCTCCCGTTCTTCAGCCGCTTCTTTAATAGAAGACGAGAATCCTCCTCTACTGAAAAAAACGTATTCGTACTCCGGTTTGTTCCCTTTGGGAGTTTTCCAGTGAACCAATGGTGCTTCTCTCTCTAGCTGTGCAAGAACGCCATAATCGAGAGGTTTCTTTTGAAATTTGACTTCACCCACGACTAACTTTTGGTTGGAAGTCGGTGCTACGATATCTATCTCATGTCCGTCACTATCCCACCAATTTCCTGGCTTTTCTGTGAAGTTATATTCATATATCTGTATAAGAGTACGCTGACAAAGTTCTTCAAAGGTTGAGCTCACGAAATCTGGAAGTTCTGGTTCGATGAGATCCTTGTAGGTGTCGTCTCCATATACTTCATATCTCGAGGACCTACCATAAACGAATCTAAACCAGAACCGGAAAAGCGGATCCTGAATACGATATCTTCCCTGTCGGGATCGAGCCGGATCTATTGTCGCAGGATACGAGCGTTCGATGATCCGGAGTTTTCTAAGCCTATCGAGATAATAACCTTCACTCCCCGATTTTATACCTGAGGCTTGACCTATCTCGTTGGTTTTTCGGTTACCCTCAGCCATAGCTTTGAGTACAGAAAAATACCTATCAACTTCCTTCAGTTCTCGATGAAGCACATCTTCTGGTTCTTCGTGAAGCCCTCCGTTTCTATCGAGAAGAGTTGTAGTAACATTCTCGTTGAGTGTCCTTGAAGGATCGATAGCTCTAAGATATTCAGGTGTTCCCCCAAAGACCCCGAAAGCCATGACCTGTTCCTCAGGATCATAGCCTGGAAAAAATTTCATAGCATCTTTGAATGGAAGTGGACCTATATCGAGTTTACCGCTCGGCTTTTTGGAGATGCGGCCGTAGAGTGGTGCTCTACCATCTATAGCTACGTCCTGCATCATACCTATGGATGATCCAGTTAAAACGAATGTAGTGGAACTGTTATCGACTTCGTGATCCCATATGCGCTGTAATATCGAAGGTAGCTCTTTATTCTCATTAACGAGATAGGGAAATTCGTCTATGACTAATACTGCATCCCTTTTGACGAGGTATTTTAGAATTTTATCCCATTCCTTTCGTATTTCAGTTACATCGGGGTACTTTTCCGAGACATCATCTATGAAATACTCGATCTGTTGTTCTACAGTTCCCTGTATAGCTTGATGGTAGACCGCGTTTTCATTATCTTTTATGGATTCGATAACTAGACTTGTTTTTCCTATCCGTCTACGACCATAAACGACGGCAAGTTTCGGTTCCTGGCTCTTATAGAGCGACTCTAATCTCTTGAGTTCGGATATCCGATTGACGAAATCTTTCATGAATTAACATTATAAGAGGTGGGATAAAATGTTTGTGGTTTAGTAAGTTTAGACTAACTTAGTTTGAACTAACTTAGTATAGGCTATGTAAAATTGGATTTGAAGAATGATTATGTGGGGTAAGAGCGTTTTGATTTTTATAGAGTATCTACCTCTACTGAAAAAAACGTACTCTAGTTTTTCTCCTTGGGAGTTTTCCAGTGAACCGATGGTGCTTCTCTCTAGTTGTGCAAGAACTCCATGATAAAAAGGCTTTCACACATCTGAACTCTCTTATCGTTCCCTTCAGCTTATCCCACGGATAGACCGTTTTGGATAGTATTTTAATTCAGTTCCCACTTTTATCCATATCGAGGAATTGGCTTGAACATTCTGTGATATATCTGTGTGGAACGAGTTTTTCAGTTTGAACAATCGGGACATATCCCTTTCAACACTATGGAACCATCATCTTTTCTCTCTGGGTCCATATCCTCTAGATCGATGACCCATTCATCGGGGACCGCATCCTCTAGAATACCCTCCTCTTCGATCTCCATCTCACCGGGTTTTTTTCTGTCTGAAAGGTCCTTTGAAGGTATAAGAACTGAAGATACCAACTTTCCTTCCTCTATCACGTTCCCGGGGATATTGCCGTCTTCATCCTCGGTACCATAGTATAATTTCATCATAAAGACTACCTGTTTTGAAGAGAGATGAAGTTTGATTAGTAT
>JAWOGF010000056.1:0-4996 GCA_046497075.1 Candidatus Saliniplasma sp. | reverse complement strand
GGAAAGCTCTCGTGATGCCACAACACCCTATAATCCTACAAGTTATGGTTTTTTAGTTTCCATCCAAGTATGAATTTCTTTCTAGGTATATAATACGTTATCAGGAGGGGTCAGTAAAAGTGTGATTGAAAAACCACCCCAATTCATCACCCACCTAAATCAGAGATTTAGGAAGGTGACTTCTTGGGTAAATAGTTAAACCCAGGCAGGGTTTGAAGACCCACACAACCCCTGTTGACGTGTTCTTTTATGTTATTAAAGGAACAGCAGAGATCACAGTGGGAGACGATGTTAAACAGGTGGTAGAAGGAAATATCATTTTGAGTCCGAAAGATATTCCACATAATGTGAGGAACACGTCAAACGTAGAAACAAAAGTGATGGTTGTCAAAACTCCGAATCCGAAGTGATCATCAGTTTGTTTTAACGGCTGAGAGTACAACAAAACCCCCTTCTCCATATCCCTCTTTTATTTCTTCAACGGAACCTATTTGATCTATATCTTTGAACAGTGTTTGTACCGTCTTTATCTGTTCAAAACCAGACCCTTGAAGCATATCGATCACTCCTTCGATAGAATAAAAATCAGCATCTTTGTAAAATATGCTTTCCTGTTTATTCGATTCATACTTTCTACCTAAAAAACTATCTTTATCGATCATACCAATTATGATCCGGCCATCATCTTTCAGTACTCTTTTTGATTCACTGATAGCCTTTAAGGATTCTTCTAAAAAACAGAGTGTGGTCACCATCAAAACAAAGTCGAACGAGCTATCATCGAAGGGCAGATCTTCAGCCTTGGCTAACAATACTTCCACACCCCTACTTTTAGCGATCCGAAGCATAGATAAAGAGGAGTCGATCCCTATCTCTATGCTTAGTTGGGATGCGAATCTCCCACTGCCTACTCCTACTTCTATTCCATCTTTTCTTTCGGGTATGAACCGTTTCACAGCTTCTATCTCGGATCTGAATACCTCTTCATTTTTGTCGAACCATACGTCGTATTCTTCTGCATATCTATCAAATATTCTTGACATCTTTCAACACCACTCTTACCTCTTCATCTATCTTTTCTAAAGGGAAGATCGAGATGTCATCCAATCCGTAGGAATTTTCAAGGTTTTTGATCACTTCATGTCCTAAATAATACCCGATCATACTGTATCCATCAACGTCATACCAGTCACCAAAGAATTTGTTAGTGTTTTTTCCTTCCTCAACCCACTCTAAATATTTTCTAGCTAGATCACCAAGATTATTCTCACAGTATTCCAGCCAATCATCCGCTATGTTCTTCATATGCCAGTTATCTTCTTCTAAGATGATATGCTCACATCTCTGAGCGATACCTTCCTCGTAAATATCCCAAAGAGGTCCATCACCTCTTTTAACATCGTTCTTTTCTCGGAGATCAAGATGATAATGATGGCCAATCTCATGAGCTACCAACCCTCTGATCGAACTTTCATCGACCCAATTCTCCTCAGCTATCATCTCTAACCCGTGTAGAACCGCTCTTTCACCTTCATAAAAATGGGCCCAACCGGCTGCACCGATTCCCACGTGGAGAACAAACGATATGGAAAAATCGATGTTCAATTTCTCTACAGACTTCTCGTAGATGGTGGGGATATATTTCAGAAGGTTTTTTCTTGCCTTTATCATCAGTGGGTATCTTTCTTCTAGAAAGGGTAAGATCCTATCTTCAGCCGCCTCTTTCCATGTCAAAGGCGATCCTTCATAACCTTCTCTCTGCAGTTTGAAGAGTTCTGGCCACTTTTTTAGATAATCCTTTTCATAACGGTCGAGCAGTTCATCTAAATCTGATCTTGGTGCTTCATCCCAGAAAGTTTGAAAATCTGGAAAAGTATCAATGACCTCAGCCTTTTGGTTCATCTTCATCAGCTTTTAGTTGAGTTAATTAGGATATTCTAATTACAATAAAGTTTTGATAAAAGGGTCATTTTACCTTCATACCCTCTGATTCACCCATTCTACCAAAGGTTTCAATCTTTCGTGGAGCTGTTTACCATCTTCTGTTAGAGTGTATGTTACCTTGGGCGGAACACTTTCTTCTACGTTTCTATTCACAAGTCCCTCTTTTCCTAATTCCTTGAGTCTATCTGATAGTGATTTTGGACTGATCCCGTTCAAAGATCTTTGTAATTCGTTGAATCGGTAACCGTCTTCCTTAGTTCCAAGGTGACTGATTATACATATCGCCCATTTTTTTGATACAATGTTTATTATCCCTTCTACTGGACAAAGACAAGGTTCATCATTACTGCAACAAACAACTCCATTATTTTCCATCTGAATTCACCTACTTTAAAACTTTAAACCACGTTTAAGACATTATACTTCCAAATTTATATACTTTACTATTTGTAGCAGGTATTGAAGTGATAGTATGAGTGAAGAATGTTGCGGATCAGGACATGGAAGAGAAGGACACGGGCATAAAGGACATCATGGAAAAGGACATCGCAGAGGCGGATATCGTAAAGGTGGGCATCATGGATGCTGCTGTGGAAGACACCACGGAGGATGTTCCTGCGGTTCAGGGCATCAATGCACTTGTGGACAGCACAATGGATGGAGAAGATTCGAGTCGAAAAGAGAAAAGATCGAAAAGCTCGAGGAATACAAGAAGGAACTGGAAGAAGAACTCCAGGCTGTTAAAGAGCAAATTGAAGATCTGAGTTAAAAAATTGATTACCCGCTAAAAAGCGGGATCTATTTCTACTTTTTATCTTGAATTCAAAATTCAACCGGTTTTGCTACTACTTCTTTGACCTTCATATCGAAGAACTTTCTACTGTTTTTCCCTTCGATCAATAAAACCGTATCAGCGCCATAGCCTGTACCAGCGATAGCTATGACAGGTTCCGGAGGTATCAGACCAGCATCCGTGGCCATTGAAATGATCTCTACACAAACTTTAGTTCCCTGACCGAAAAGTCGTAAAGTATCGGCTATCACGGTAGGTGTCATCACGGAGCCCTTCTTTTTGCGGTAGTAGTCATTCCAAGTGTGAAATGGCATGGGGCCGGTGAAGATATTTACTCCATTCTCTTCCATCTTTTTCCGATTCTCTTCCTTGAGTTCCTGTTCACCCTCTTCTCTAAATCCTGTAGAGTGGGTAACTGCAACCACGTTCTGATCTGTGAACATATCTGATGCTAAACTTCCTGTTTCCCCACGTGTGGTAGCTACGACAACGTTCTCGATTCCGTGTTCTTCAGAGTACTCTTTTGCGATCTTCAAAACTTCTTCCGTTGACATTTCAGAGGTATCTATCATGGATTTCACCTATGGTATCATTAGTATCCACCTTAATTACTCTTTTCTTTCCATCTCTTTCCCGTCGATGAAAACCATATCGATGGTCGATTTAAGTTCTAAAGGATCACCATCTACAACTATGAGGTCAGCATCCTTCCCTTTTTCTATAGATAGGCCGCCATTAGGGCTAAGTATTTCATAGGTATGACCATCAAAGGTCTGTTTATATCACTGCTGTATACGATTCCCCCAAATAGCCATATGATAAATCTAGTTATGAGTTTATTTATGTTGATTTAAGTGGCGTAGCACATGGAGCAGTTTCTTTATCCCTAAGAATGCTTCTTTTTCCGGTAAATCCTTACTGTGGTAAACATAGCGATCAGTACTATTACCAGAACAACAAGGAGTAATAGAAAACCCAAATTAGATAGTGAATAGTTTAATCTTCATCGATAACCCTCTCATTGAACACTAATAATAATGTAGTTACATTACATTATATATCATTTAGGTGGAATAATGATCGCACCCTTATCTTTAAAGGTTTTATATCCTGGTTATTCTTTTCAATTGATGTACATTCCCATAACATATAATCAGATCACCCGATGAGTTCCCATAATCCAATATATTTAGCTTGTCATCACCATTTCTTCTTGAAGTAGACCACAAGTATGAGTGCTATGGCTATCCCGACTGCCAGTAATGGCATCGTGAATCCAGGGATACCATCATCGTCGTCTTCCTTTTCATGATAAACACTTTGAGCTCTTAGCTGATCTTCCCTATCTAAGTCCTGCAGGATGGGATATCCGTCTTCAGCAGAATCTTCGTCATCCTCTACGACCGTTTCCCAGGTTTCCTCGAAATCGAATCCTTCCATGTTGTTTGGTGCGCTTTCTCCCGCCATCTCATCGGTTGTTAGTCCTGTACCTCCATTGCTGTCATCTAGGCCAGAAGCTTCAACATCCCAGAATGAATTATCCACCTCTCCGCCGGCCCAATTACGTCCTATGAGTCCACCTACGTTTTCATCTCCATTTACGTTGCCTGTTGAATACGTGTTATCTACGATTCCAAAGTTATTATCCCCTATTAACCCGCCAATATACTCGTTTCCACTTACATCTCCAGTTGCATACGATTTAGACAATGTAGCCATGTTATTTTCACCAATCAGACCACCGACCTTCCATCCTCCAACAACATTACCAGTGGCAAATGAGTTCTCTACAGTTCCTTCCGAGTTACGTCCTATGAGTCCTCCTACAACTCCTTCCCCATTTACGTTTCCCATTGCATAAGAATTGGACGAAACACCATCGTTTCGCTGGTAACCTATTAGTCCACCTATATTATCAACCCCAGAAACGTTACACACCGTATAAGAGTTGGATACTGAAGCACCGTTAATATTGACACCGATGAGTCCTCCAACATGCTCACTAATAATGTGATCATTAGGACCTATCACCTCACCAGTGGCATAACAGTTCTCAACTGTAGCACCGTTCCCCTGCCATCCTACAAGCGCCCCTACACGACTTTTTCCACTCACGTTTGCATCGACGATACCGAGATCTTTGATTTTTCCTTCAGATCTACCAAAAAGACCTATGGACTTTTCATCTGACCTGTTGATATAAAGGTCTCTAATTTCAAATCCCTGTCCGTCGAAAACTCCAGTAAATCTAATAGGTTT
>JAWOGF010000023.1:0-2608 GCA_046497075.1 Candidatus Saliniplasma sp. | reverse complement strand
ACGTAAACGACGATGTCCGCATCGGACCATTTAGCCAACTGGTGCTGGATGACGGTATTGTGGAGGACCATCGGTGCATTACCTCCCACAAAATTGTGAGTGTCCGGTACGGTTAGGTCATAAACGTCCTTTGTTTCTTCATTTACCTCGATAGATTCAATGGGGTCCGGTAAGAAATGACCCAAATGGTTATGAGCGATTTTAACCAAATTCTCGTCACTGGTTATATTTGAGAACTTTCTCAAGATAGGTACACTCATCCTTTCCTTTTGAGTTGTATAATTTGCTATCTTGATACCATTTTCTTTGAATTCCTTCCTTGTGATCCCGCTGTTCTCGAACTTTTCTCTCACCATATCGGGTGATATCCTTACTGAATCGACTCCTTTAAAGTGACTTATATCTTTAATCAGATAATCTTTTATACACTCATATTTAGGATGTTCAGTAGCGGTTTTTTCATAGAAGTTTTCTAACTCCTCACCGGAAATCCTTATCCTGTAACTTGTGTTGACTTTCGTATCCTTTGACCCAAATCTAGGAGCCGTTCCAATCCTAGTTAGGGCATATGTCAGGTCGCTTGCCATCTTCTCACTAGAGGTGCTGATCTCGGCTTCGTATCGACTAAAACTACCATCTGCTAAATAGTAACCCCTGATGAAAGTCGCTAAGACATTTTCATCACTTTTTAGAATTTTTTTCGGAATGTGACACGTCTTGGATTTATCTCTTTCCGGGAATCCTAATTTTATTAACAGGTCTCTCAGAGCTTTGCAGTTTACTTTAACGGAATTTACCGTATTTGCATATTCTCTTTGGGCCTCTAATCCAAAAAGTTCATGGATCAGATATTCGACTCTGGAAAGAAGTTCATCATCGTTATTGTAGAAATGAACTGAGGTGGGTTTTAGGGAACCATCACCGAGAAGAAGTCCTAGAAGTTCAGCGAAATCCTCGTTCATCTCGGTAGGTACCTTTATTGGGGTAGACCTTCTTTCAGCCTTAACATTGCTTACTTCGTATTGCACATCAGCTTCTCTAAATATTTTATAAGCCAATTTCACCTTCGGTCGATTTCTTCCAAGAGCATATCCCGTAAGTTTTACTAGGCTTATCTGTAATCTCTCTGCTAATGCATTTCTATCTTCGAATCTGTGTTCCAACTCTTTAATAACTTCAACAACCTTTTCGAAATCCTTACCATAGACCCTCTTTTCCGGGAGTAGTTCTTTTACTTCCAACTTCTCTCTTTTATTCTCCCCAGATAAATCAAGTTTTCTTGGAGCTAAAAGAGTATCCCCTTCATTTATCTCACCGGCGGGTTTTTCAACAATCTCCATTTCAGGTGTAAGTACGAACAGTTTATGGATAGGGGTTAGTTCGACCTCTCTACCTGATTTAGTTTTGACGATGACCGTTCTATCGGTTTTTCCTTTGTAAAGACATGTTGCTTTCTTTTCGACTATCTTCCCACCATCCATGGATAAAATACCGATAGGACGGTCCAATTCGATCAATTCTTCAGAATCATTTTCAACTGTTTTTTTCTCTCCGTTTTCTTTGTACTCCTTGTAGATATCTTTTATAGGTTTTTTAGATCCGTCACCCAAGAGAACAGGAGTATCTCCAGTCACACATTTTCCGGTCCCGAACCCCCCAGGTATAGCAGCAGTTCCACCTTTTGCCAGTGGGAAGAATGTGTCCAAAACTCTCTGACCGGTAATCAACAATTCTCCAGGAGCTTTTTTATCAGCTATAGGTCTACCGATCCTTACTGGCCATCTTTGGACCAAGGTTATCTCATGTTCTTCACCCTCGTTTTCCAAAACTGCGATGGTATCATCAAGAGTGTATTCTCCTTCTTCAACGATCTTCTTAATAGTTCCTTCTTTTCCAGGAGGCACCATGATCCTATGTTCAACTACTTGGGTCTCCTGAACCGTACCTAAAATATCCCCTGTTGATACTTCATCACCTTTATTAACCGAAGGGACAAACTCCCACTTCTTTTCGTGTTCTAACGGTGATACGTCAACACCCCTTCTTATAAAGTCCCCAGTTTTCTCTTTGATCATATCTAAAGGTCTCTGTATACCGTCATATATCTCGGTGATCAATCCCGGCCCGAGTTCTACGGATAGTGGTTCTCCGGTTCTTACAACTTTCTCACCAGGTTTTACACCACCGGTTTCCTCATAAACCTGTATTGTGGCAACATCCTCTTCTAACTCGATTATTTCACCGATTAGACCTTCTTCACCAACTTTAACAACTTCATACATCTCAGCCCCACGTAGGTTATCGGCTTGAACTACCGGACCGGCGACTTTGATGATCCTTCCTTCTTCGCCCTTTCCAGGTTTTGAGATCTTTTTAATACTTTCTTCAGCTTCATTTATCATAATATCATACCTCTTCTGACGTTATATCGATTCCTACAGCTCTTCTAATCTTCTTATTTAATGGATCTTCTTTATCTTCTAACGGACCTTTCTTATCAGGGATCTCGATGATTACCGGATAGAGTTCTTTTTCCTCCGATATCCTATCCATTTCATCTCTGATATCCTCTGCGATCCGCTCCGATAATAACACGACACCTACATCT
>JAWOGF010000080.1:0-4356 GCA_046497075.1 Candidatus Saliniplasma sp. | reverse complement strand
TTTTCCTTTCCCTACTAAGATGTTTCAATTCGGGAAGTTCCCCCTCCTTACGGAGTACAATGGGGAAGTCCCATTAGGCAATCGTGGGATCTACGGTTCCTTGCGCCTACCCCACGCGTATCGCCGCTTGGCACGACCTTCATCAGCGCTCGAGCCGAGCCATCCACCAAATGGCTGAGTGACTGCAGCATATCTAGGACTGGTACACATCCAGGTCTGCGTATGATCGGTAATCATCGGATCTTAACGACCCTATACCCTTCCCCGGCAACCCTTTTTCATATCGCCGAGTGCATTACTTTGCAACTTAAATAATAGGATTAACGTCCTATTTAAACCTTATTTTTTCCTCCCTGAACAACAATCGTTCAAGGAAGGGAATAGCTTCTAATAAGCAACCTATATAAATAGTTTGGGAACACCCTTATCTGCGGAATCATTTTCTCAAACCTAATACTACCTCTTGACGGTTCCTGATTCGTAAAATATAGGTAAAGTATATTTGTTTGATTTACAATAACTCAAACAGACCAGATTGTCAGACAAGGTGCAAAGATAATGAAGAAGATTCCAACGGGCGTCAGCGATCTAGATTCTATAATCAAAGGGGGATTACCAGCGGGATCCGTAGTCCTACTCCTCACTGAGATAGGGGCAGGTGGCTTGGAGTACCTGTATACATCATCTGCAAAATTGCTGAGAGTTAAAAAGAGTCCTAGGGAGGTATCCATGGTGTTAGGGGATGAATGTAAGGGCTCGATACTTCCAGATGAGGTGTATTACATAACATTTTCTCGGTCTCAACAAGACATCTTAGAGGAAGTCAAGATATCTTTCAACCAGGATTATTACGATGCTATAGAAGAGGATCTTAATTTCAAAGACTTTTCGGATTCATACTTTCGCCGTACCATGGTCCCGAACAATTGGACGAGAGATAACCATGAACCTACTCTGTTCGCCGACGAATCCGATTCAGATATATTAGAAGATATGGTACAGTTCTTAGAGGAGAACGCCCCTGGGAATATGGTGATTATCGATTCGCTGACAGATCTTTTGACAAACACCTCGATTGAAAATGATAAACTCGTTACCGTGATCAAAGGTATGAGACGTGCTTCCAAGAAATGGGGTGGAGTGATCTATCTACTGCTTTCTAAAGGTATCGTCGATCGAAGCACAGAATATCTACTCATAGATAGTGTAGATGGTGTTATGAGTTTTGAGTGGTCGAAGAGCCGCCATACATCTAAACGTCAGAGATACATGTTCTTAGAAAAATTCATGAGCGTTCTTCCACATCTGAAGAGGGAGAAGATCGCAAGGTTCACGGCAGAGGTAACTGATTTTTCTGGTTACAATGTGGTCAATTATGAGAAGATAAGGTGATCAAAGATGGAAGAGGATAAAGATCAGATAGAGAAAGTCAAAACAGGCATCGATGGTTTGGACGAGATGTTAAGGGGTGGAGTGCCAAAAGGTCATGTTTTTACGGTGATGGGTTCTTTCGGTACAGGTAAAACAACCTTTTCACTCCAATATCTCTGGGAGGGTTTACAGAATGACCAATCCTGTATATTCATATCACTAGAAGAGGATAAAGATGCCATTATAGATACCGGTAAATCCTATGGATGGGATTTTGGACCGTACATAGAGGAGAACAAGATCGCAGTGGAAAGATTAGCACCTGCAGATGCAGAAGCTACAATTTCTAAGCTCAAAAGCGACCTACCGGCTTTCATAAAATCCTTTGATGCAGAACGGATAGCTATCGATTCGGTTTCATTGTTGAACATGATGTCCAATACTGCTCAGGAAAAGAGGGACAGGTTGTTCGAACTCTGTAAGATGGTAAAAGATTCGGGAGCGACAACGTTATTGACTGCAGAAGTCAAAGACGACAATCCAAGGAGTTCTAGAGACGGTTTGATAGAATATACAGCCGATGGTGTCATACTGCTAGGATACAACCAATCGGACAGCCAGGAGATCCAGATGAATATACAGGTTATCAAGATGAGACGGATAAACCATTCTAGGAAGATCAAACCATACGAGATAACCGATCATGGGATCAATGTCCAGACCGAAGGTGCTGTGTTTTAGAAGAAGGTGATTTGATAATGGGAACCGCTATAGGGGATATCTTGGTAAAACGAGAGATCAGTTTCGAAGATATGAAAGGTAAAGTGATCGCCGTAGACGCTTATAATATAATCTACCAATTTTTATCGAGTATCAGGCAGAGAGACGGAACTCCACTGATGGATTCGAAAGGAAGAGTCACCTCGCACTTATCAGGTATATTATACAGGAACTCTAATCTTATACAGGAGGGGCTAAAACTGGTTTACGTTTTCGATGGTAAACCAGATATCATGAAAGAAGGAACTCTAGAGAAGAGAAAAGAGAGAAAAAAGAAGGCGGAGTCCGAGTACCAAGATGCTCTTGAAGAAGGTGACTTGGAAAAAGCACGGACCAAGGCCCAGCAGACCTCTAGGATGAGCGCGGAGATCGAGGAAAGTAGCAAGGACCTTCTTGACATACTCGGCATCCCTTGGATACAGGCACCTGCCGAGGGGGAGAATCAGGCAGCCCATATGGTTAGGAAAGGTGATGCATGGGCGGTGGGCAGTCAGGATTTCGACTCGTTATTGGTCGGTGCCGATAGGTTGGTTCGGAACCTGACGATCTCGGGCAGAAGAAAACTACCAGGTAGGAACGAATACAAGGAGATCGTACCCGAGTTGATAAAGCTTGACGAGGTTCTAGACAGATTAGATATCACTAGAGAACAATTGATCGATATAGCGCTGCTTTGCGGAACCGATTATAACGAAGGCGTTAAGGGTATAGGTCCCAAAAGAGGGTTGAAATATGTAAAGGAATACGGAGATTTGGAGAGGGTACTAGAGGAGAAAGGCAAATCGATAAACAACATGCTGGAGATCAAAGAATTATTTTTACAGCCTAAGGTCACAGATGAATATAAAGTGGATTTCAAGGACCCTGATATCGACGGTGTTAAAAAATTTTTATGTGATAAGCACGGTTTTTCAGAATCAAGGGTCGACAAAGCTCTTGAAAAGATCATCGAAGGAAGGGATATGGATAAACAGATGTCATTAACTTCTTTTTAATATCAGCAGAACTCGTCCAAACTCGGTGTAGAGACTTTGTCGTTATCGAATAAAGAATTTATCTGCATCTCTAACTGTTCGATCCTCTGTTTAAGGTAAGGCGGAAGATCGAATCTTTCGGTCATATCTATAGTCGTTCTAAGATATTTCTTCACACTTCCTTCATGCACCGTGAGCGTAAGATTACCTCCGCATTGACACTCTCCACTCAATGGTGGTCTTCTGTATTTTCGATTACAACTTGTACATCTCGTTTCCTGTACGCAGAACTTGTTCAGATTTCCGATCAGATCGGGTATAAAGTGTGCTCCGATCACTCTACTAACCACATCTGTAGCATCAACTGCCCGTATCATCTCTGCCACTTTGAGCTGAGCCTCCATCTTTTCAGTCATCTTGTCTAATCTAGTATATCTGCTTCCTATAGGCCCTTCTGAGATGTTTACGGTTTCGTGAGTATAACCGAATCCCTCATACTGTTCTTCAGTGTCCAATCGTCCCTCAACGGTATCCATCAGATCGACTAGTTCCTTAGGGTCGGGATAATCAAATGTTCTTTCATAGAATTCCAACGGGTACTTCCACAAGCAGTCGACGTTATGAGCTTCACTGTCAATCTCGTCAGGATTGATCTTTGTGGTTAGAACCAGTGGGGCATCCATCTTCCCACCTCTTTTATCAGGTAAAAACTTTTGAGAGAAATTTAGAAGCCCGTCCATAAGGAGCATGATACAGTCCTCATCACCGTCACAATTACGCCGTTTAGCGGCGTGGAAAAAGGGATGGGCGTAACCAGCCTTCCCGTCGTGGAATCCGATCAATCTCCCCAATACCCCTCCGGAAGTATGCGGAGCCAATCCTACAACCAGTTCTCCTATCAGATCCTCCTTGTTTTCAGACTCATAAAACGGTTCCATTTCATAGTATTTTTTAAGCAGGTCGTCAACGAATTTTGCGATCCGGACAAGATACATACCCGACGCTCTAGATGCGATAAAATCTTGAGGTTTTATCTCCAATATCTGACACGGCTCTTCAAGTGGTTTCCCATGAATGTCTTCATTGTAATCCAGTTCCCTAGCCTTATCGACCGTAAGACCGATCTCATCGGGTTTAAAATGCGTTACCGGTAGGTCTGTCATATCGTATCGGCAGGTCCCATCCTTAAAGACCCAGATATCGTGTTTTGCCCTGAGTATCGCTTTCTCAA
>JAWOGF010000059.1:0-74344 GCA_046497075.1 Candidatus Saliniplasma sp. | reverse complement strand
GGCGATTTCATCCCTAAACTCCGGGTCACCGTTGGTCGGTATGACGTATCCCATTTCACCAACGTTCAAATCAAATCTATTCGCATCCAAACTTCTGATGCCGCTCTCTGCTAGCATGATCTCAGCTTCATGTTCGTATCTAGCGAACCATCTTTCGAGCTCAAAATCTTTGATGTTCATGATAGTTAATCGCATAATAGAAGTAATAAATTTCCCCATCAATAGTGCGGTTCACTTCTTTTTGGTGAAGTACCACTTGTAGAGTAGGGCCATATCCTTTGGAAATAAAGCCACCCTATCGCCATCTTCAACCCCCCTTTCAGGATCGGAATAATCCCTGTTCAAAAATATGTGGCTGACTTGATCCTCTTTGATCTGAAGATGATCTAGAATATCTAAAATAGTAGTAATTCCATGTTTTTCAACCTCCACTGTGCCTATGGTTTTTGTGGTATCGAGATCCTTCGCATGGTCTCTTAATCTCCCGTATAGTACTACTTTTATGGTCATATTAGTCTCAACTCTTGTTCAACCCCCTCCGACTAGAGGAAAAACCGATAATTCATCGCCATCTTTTAGTTCGGTATCTAAACCATCTAAATACGTGATATTTCTTCCATCTTTTATCACGGTGATATTGTCCCGAATTTTCTGCTGTTCTTCATCTTTGAATATCTCACCATGGAGTTTTTCGTATCTCTCTTCAAGTGTTTCAAAAGCTTCTCTCACATCTAAGGCATCGACTTCGATCTCCTTCGCACCAACGGATTCAGCTAAATTTGCGAACAGTTTGATTTTCACAGGCATTGTAAATAAAAGGAAAGAAAGGATTTTTTCAACTTTCGCCAAAGACCTTGTCTAGTTCTTCATCTGATACGTCGAATTTCTCATTTAATGGAGGCAATTCTTCTTCTTTCATGAATTCGGGTATTCTATCGTCCTCATCAGAAAAGCCCGCTTTTTTGTTGAACTCTCTCTCCATCTCTAAGATATCCATCCCCATCTCCATGACTTCGTCAGCGGAATAATCAGTTCCAAGCACACCGTTGACGGTCTCGATCATGCCTTCCATACCTTCATCGATGTCCATGACAGCGAAGGCGATGAATAGACAGTAACCTGCAGAATCTATCATGGCTGTGGCCTGCTGCAGCGTCCTTGAAAGGTCCGCTTTTTTAGTATCTAGTGGATCGGCTTCACCTCCAACACCCATTATCTCTGGAGCAATTGCGTAACCGGCTGTGTGATCAGCTCCCATGGGAGTAGTCGCATAGGTCACACCGATACCTTTGATCGATCTGGGGTCATAGGCGGGCATGGATTGTCCTTTGACTGTAGGTATTCTATCAACTCCGAACGCTTTACCCGTGAATTCTGCACCGTTCGCCAATATTCTACCGATTGAAGTTTTCTCGTATATCTCATCCATGAGTTCTAGGGCTTTTTCACCATCTCCGAAGTCCAAAAGACCACCTTCCATGGCCACCGCTATGGTATTTCCAGTTTCGATGGTATCCAGACCGAGGTCGTTACAAGCACGGTTCAATTCCCCGATGGTGTCTAGATCGTAAATACCACAGTTCGGTCCCAAAGCCCATACGGATTCGTATTCCAAGACTCCAACGGGATCTTTACCCCCTTCTTTCGTCCATATCTCTGAGCACTGGATAATACAGCTCGGACTGCATTTGTGGGGCCTCACACCACCTCTCTCTTCGATAATCTCAGCTTTCCTTTCACCAGAAACTTCCGCTGACCTATCGTCACTTCCTTCCGAAAAGTTTCTTTGTGGTAGCGCTCCACTCTCGTTTATTATATTTACCAGCACCGAGGTTCCGTAGGAATTCAATGCTCCACCTTTCTTTGTCACATCGTGCTCCATCAGAGCCCTGGCTAGTTTCTTTCTACCTTTATCGAAAGTTTCTTTGTCTTTGATCACCATCTTGTTCTCTTTTGTGTCTTCAGCCACTATGAACTTCAAACCTCTAGATGCCATCACGGCTCCAAGACCACCTCTACCTGAATATCTCGAAGATCTTCCTTCAGGATCAGTGAAAGATATACCCGCATTCGAAGCTTTTAGTTCACCGGCGATACCAGTTCCAGCGATCTCGATATCTTCCCCGAACTCATCGTGTAATTCCTCATAAGAGTCGTAAAGCCCTTTTCCGACCCATTTATCGGCTTCAATAAGTTCATCCCCGTCTTCTCCGAGTTTCAACAGATAAAACTTATCGTTCTCAACCTTCCCTTCAACTATAATCGCTTTGATACCTTTTCTCGCTAATGTTCTAGCAAATGGGGTTCCAGCGTTGGATTCTTTTATGCCTCCAGTAAGTGGGGACTTTCCACCCGCTGACAATCTACCCGAGTTCGGTGAGCCGCTCCCTGTAACGATACCCGGAGCTAGTACGAGTTTGTTGTTCGGACCAAGTGGATGAGCATTTGATGGGACTTCATCACACACTATCTTTGATGTGAGCCCTCGCCCACCTAATTTTTCGTATTTTTCAGGAACATCCTCGGACTCCACCGAGAGTTCACCCATATTTACTCTTAAAATCTTGCTGCACATATTTATACCTCTCCAAATCATATATGCTAAAGGCACCTAATATTATTTGTGTTTTAAAAAGAGACGATGATTTTACAGCATCCCGACTTTTCCAACGAAAACTGCCAGTGAGAAAACCATCATATTCACGATCAGCATCGTTCCCAGCTGATACTTGAATTCTATCATATCAACTTGATTTTCGATGCCTGTCGTAAAATAAGTGATCACGAAACTCATAGATATCAAATAAACAGCTAACACAGCGATGAAGGACGTCGGTTGTATAAGTTGAACATTGGATATGTCTGTGAATATGGATTCCAACATGTAGTAAAGTGCACCGACTATACCCATGACTAGTGGTGCAAAAACAGTAGATGTTGCTTTCATCATCCCTACACTGCTGGACAGTTCAGATTTGATCTCGTGATCCATCTCCTCCATATCTTTTAGATACTGAGAGATCTGGAGTATCGTTTTACCAGCTTGTTCAGGATCTTTCCTGGTAAGTTGGACCACAGTCTTCATGGTTGCTTTTATGGTCTGGGAAGGGAAATCCGTTAAGGCCCCCTGGTCCCCAAAAAGTGCTTCATCTAGAGGTAAACGATCCAACTTCAATCTACTTGATATATCACCAAAAAGATCCCCAATTTCAGTACCGTTCATAGCATCTGCGGTCTTCTGGATAGCCTTCTCGGGAGGCATCCCCTCTGTGATCCTGCTGCCCAATTGGAATAGTAGATCCGGGAATTCTCTTTCCATCTTGACCACTCTCTCTCTTTTACGTTTGGAGTCTATGGTGGTACTCAAACAGTAAAAGGACATACCAACTACCGGTCCCCAGAAATAGTGGAGTGGCGATATAACACTCATCTGATTTGAGAACATGTAGAACATCGCAGTCAACCCGCTAGCGATCACTATGGACAGTGCTAATTTCATCCGCCGTTTTCTCTCACAATTAACATCAGGGGGTGACATGGTTCCAGGCCTGTCACCCAGTATCTTATAGGAATACACAAAGGCACCCAGTGGGGATACTACATTCATCAACAGCACGATATGTATAAGACTCAATCCAGCCTGGGTAGCCGTTTCCGATGAATCCATACTGGAGATATCGAGACCACCCAAAGCTATCATGGGAAGCATGGCACCTATGATCAGTGGGAGCAATATCCCGATAGCAAACAAGATGGTCGTTGGAGTGGCAAGGGAATTAGCATAATCTTTGACCTTTCTTTCAGTACCTTCGATTATTATCTGATTTGCTTTTTCCAAAGCTGAATAAAGACCTTGGGAGGTCTTCTCAAGTATTGCGGAACGTACAGCGTAAAGTGATCGTTTCAACTCTTCGTTCCATTCGCCCCACTCCAAAGCAAATTCCAAGAAGGCATCTTCTAGACTAGATCTTTTATTTATATGGATGTTCCAGAGTACTTTCTTCAATCCAGAAGCCATGGGTTCTTCAGTGTTTTTTGCAGAAAAGGATACTGCTCGGTAGAGTGAAGGACGAACCCTCATCGACATGGTCATGTAATTGATACATTCTGGTGCTTTACCGATGGTAGAAGCTTTCATCCTTTCGCTCAATATCTCCGGATAATTGGCTGTGAATATCAGAACTGCCATAGGTATTATCAAGAATATCGGGACAATGTAGGTAAGTATTTCGAACATACTGAATGGGTAGTAAATATTCCAGGTAAAAACACCTGCAAAGATTAAGAGAGATGCCAATACGGCATTAAACACTGAAAATACGATAACTTCCTCGTGTTCTAGGTCCATACCTGTAAAAATCGCAGTCTTTTTGAAGTCCTCTCGAGTGTATCTCTTTTTGGCACTTTCAAGAGCGTCCTCCGCTTTATCTACCTTCTTCTTTTTTTTCTTAAATATTTTAGAATCTTTCCCTTCGACAGCTATGACTTCTCTCAATTCCATCTCAGCCTTCCTCAACTCCCTCCTCATCTCAATATACTCTGCCTTCTTTTCTCCTCGACGTTCTTCGATCTCCTCCCTGTCTAGACCGAACTTATCATTCACTTTTTTACAAACAGCTTCGTAAAATCTACTCATATCGGACTCTCTCTTCGTACCATTCTGTCCAATCTTCTTTCACATTCTCATAACTTCCATTTTCGTAATGTTTCTCGATAAGATTCCAGAACTTATCGTTCACTCTAGCGACCCAAGCAGGGGAAAGTAGTTCATCACCTTTCTCTTCCGAAACCTCCACCATCTTCTCCCTGATATATGCCCTCAATTCGATATTCTCTACAGCTTTTTCGTATGTCAAACTCCAATCTCTTGCGATGCTCCCTATCTTCTCTGAATTTCTTTTTAGATGATCTGTAGGTTCTAAACCATCCTGATAATTCATCAGATCATCGAATTCCTGGTCATCATATTCTGAGATATGGGTGACTGTTCTCTTCCTTTCCTGCATACCTCCGGGTCTAACAATCCCAGCTATCACTATAATATCCGTAGCTCCAAAACTCTCCTGGGATATACCCATATCGTGGACTACTCTTTCATAAACTGCATCTGGTGAATTTCCATGGATCGTTCCCATTACAGCGCTTCCAGCGGTCCCTGCTCGCATTGCTTCATAGAGGGTTCTAGCTTCTTCCCCCCTCACCTCACCGAGCACCAGTGAAGACTCTCCCAATCTTAGCGAAACTCTCAGCGCCTGGTCAGCATTCATACCACCTTCTTCCAGCGAGGAATCGACGAGCATACTTTGGATATTGTAATCCAACCCCTGCATCTCCCTACTGGGAAGTTCGCGGGTATCCTCAATGGTCAATATCCTTTGACTCTTAGGGAACTCAAGCATAAGCGCTCCCAGTAGAGTGGTCTTTCCTGCTCCTCTACTTCCCGCAACAAGGATAGTACTTCTTCCATCTATCAAAAAGGAAAGTAGTCCCGCAGCGGTAGGTGTCAAGCTCCCGACTTTTATCAATTTAGGAAGCGTCCAAGGCTCAGTATCCCTCCGTCGGAGTGCAAAAGCCATTCCATCTGGACTCAGTGGGTTACCTATTGCTGTTACCCGAGTTCCATACTCTTCCAATTCAGTTTCCAGAACTGGGAAGGCTTCCGAAAAAGGTTTTCCACTTTCAGAACGGAACCTAGAAAGAATACTTTTCATGTCCTTTTGAGATAAGAATATATTCGTCCTGCATTTTTCTCTTATTCCCTCCAATCCTCCTATTTCAACGTAAATATTGTTGTTATCTGAGGGGGCGTCTACATAGATATCTTCTACATTCGGGTCCTCAAGAAGAGTTTCTATTATACCGTAGCCAGCGGTATATTTTGCAAGTATCTCTGAAAGAAATTCAATTTTCTTCATCTCTTCTTCTCTAGTCTTCCCAAGTGTGATACCTAGTTTTTCTGCTGTCCTTTCTAATAGTGCTCTGCCATGGTTGGTTATGTATTTCTTCACTTGAAAGGGTTTGCTGAGATCGATATCCCTTGGAAACTGTTCAGATAAGGATCCCTTGACTGACAAGATAAGTTCTGCAGTATCTTTGTCTACCTGATATTCAGAAGGGGATATATGGTAAAGATCCTCAGTTTCTTCAAGAAGACGATATAAACGCACAGTGGTACCGTCCATACCATACTCGAGTACTTTCTTAGACATTGATGGCAATCGTTCTCTTACCCAAGTATAAGAAAATCCTGGTCTCACGTCCTGACCTCCTGAAAAAACCTTATTTATTCCCTTTTCGACTTTTCTCCCTTCTATTTGACGAAGTTCCTTCAATAGATTCACGTACTGGATATTCTCACCTCAAAACACCATAAGCTTTCATCAACACTTTCGATCTGAAATCAAGAACCTTCTCACCTAACATAGTTATCTCTTCCTTAGCAGACTTTCGACAGTCTTTACAGCCTTCTATTTTCATCACCTTTAAGGCATAATTTGAAAGGTTCTGGTAGAACTCTTCATGTTCGGTTAGTAAACTTTTCTTGAGCGAGGGATACATGCTTTTAGGTTCTATCTCACAGTCTTCACAAGACCCTCCATCTGTTTTTCTAAAAGATAGCCTGCTGAGATCTTCAGATACATCCCTTAGAGATTTAAAAAGTTCCATGTCGTCTTCAGAATACTTTATTTCTATAAAATCTGATAATATTAAGGCATCGACGTTGTAGTTTTCTTCTAGAGCTAAGATAATGCCAGGTAAGCAGTTCCGAAAAGAAAGATCTTCTTTGCAGTTTTTACAATCTATACTCATCTTCCTACTTCCACGTTCTTCACTGATCTTATATTCGCACGGAGCTAGTTCTTCATTCATGAATCCGGCTACGCCAAAACACCACCCTTTAAAAGTGTTACCATGGATCAAAACAGTCCGTAATAAACGGCGGCTACTACTAAGGAATATCTAGTGAATGCGGAGATACTTATTGTTGCCCAAACTTTCCACCACTTCAAAGATAAGATCCTCCCTACAAAACTCATAACCATTGGACCCGTCCCGTAAAATGGTAGGAAAGTCAGCCAGAAGACACCTACATAGCTTATCTTTTTCGCCATCTCATGTTTTTCAATGACTCTATCGGCTTTATTACGGGTTTTTTTAACTAATCTACCCAACAAAGGTACTCGCTCGATAAGATCATAATTCACACTCACAAAAAGGGAACTCTGTACAGCTACGAAAACCAACAGCAAAATGAGTGCCCAGGGTCCTAATCCAGCTGTTAACCCAACCCAAGGTGATGTCAGCCATCCTACACCCAGAGCGAAATAATAGTTCAGTAATACAGCGGATACGGCTAGATAAACTTGAGAGCCGAGCATCAAGATGATAACTGCCGCAGTCAAGGCAGGCACTAACGTTAGGAACGCATGAGATATTTCTATGAAGAGCTCTGATCTGTTCTGTGAAATATTTTCCATTATCAATTCGAATACTCCCTAAGATAATCTATGAGATTGATCTGGACCTGATAAAATCTTCTAACAGATACGAAAGAAAGTTGAAACACTCGATGAGGGCCGAACAACGGTAGACTGGGATTGTTAGAAAAGGTAAATATCACTTCATTGTTCCCATATAATTCGAATATCATCTCTATGAGTTCTTTATCATCCATACCTATCTCCCCTTCATCTTCAAAAACACCCAATATAGACATGGTCAACTGTTCAAGGTCTCTCGCCTCTTTTTCTAGGTCGCTCAGGTCATCGTGATACTCGATCTCAAAGTCTATCCAGTATATATCTCCGTCATCACCTAGTATACAGTTTTGAGTTGTCGGTTCTCCATGATAAAGGTCCTTATGATGGATACTTTTCAAGCCTTTGATCATTTTTATTATTAGTTCTATCTTATCTTCATTCGATATATCCTTCGAGGTCAAGACCTCAAAAGCTACTTCACCTTGGATTTTCTCTACCAAAAAAGCGTTCTCATATTCGGTTTCTTGTGAAAATAGATCAGGATGAAGATTATTTAGTTGGTCAACCTCTCTGTTTTTCCAGCGTTTGTTATCTAATATCTTCAGGTTTTCCATTCCAGATAGTTTACGGGAGATATTGCTCAATATACCGCTCAACAGGAAAAGAGGAGGCCTGATCTTTACAAGATGTGTATTCTCTTCTGCATCCTTTATCTCTTTAATCACGCTACCAAAATGAGTATGATTTTGACCTTCGATCTTTCTAAAAAAGGGGCTTTCAAGCTGGCTTTCCTCAATCTTGTCAGCCAGTTTTTTCAAATATTCTCTTTTCTTCTCCGTACTTTCCGCCATATGTGCTACCGAATCATATAAAAAAGTCGTAGGCAATATACCTTTCGAATGCTTAATAAAAGTAGCAGTTGGTATCAGAAAAAAGAAGTCGCTAACAAATATGATCAAAAAAGATTCAAGAGGGGAGGATTAGTGCTAGATTTTAAGGAAAAGGAGATAGTTCTTTCTCTTCTTGAGCCCGATGGAAAAAGGATACTGGATATTGCTACGGGTACAGGTAGGTTCGCTGAGATGTTGGTGGAAAATGGAGCTGATGTTGTTGGTCTAGATGCTAGCAGTGAGATGCTTACTGAAGGTAGGGCAGATTATCTTGTAGGTGATGCATTGAGTCTGCCTTTTGCAGACAAAAGTTTCGATACCACGATCAGTATGAGATTCCTCCATCTTTTAAAACCACAACACATCGATGATTTTGTGAAGGAGGTTAGAAGAGTCACGAGAGAAAAATTCGTTTTCGAATCGCTGCATCCGATGAGTTTAAGGCTCTTATACCAGTGGATTTTACCCCAAAATAGCAGGATGTTTTCCAACACTTTTTTGAAAAATAAATTTCAAGATATAGAAGGAGTTAAAGAAGTGAGGTTTCATGAAGAATTACTGATACCTTATGGTATATACCAGTGCCTCCCCTTAAGCCTAGCTGAAAAGCTATCAGAACTCGACGAGAAGGTTGTAAATGAAGAGAGTTGGACCGCCTCAACGATATACTGGGAACTTCTCTTTGATTGAATCAGATAAGTTCATAGTATATCCTTTGTTTTTCTTTGCCCTTGTTTTCTTTTCCAGTGATCCCGATGCCTCCTATTTCCTGTGTGTTTCGAACGTGGGTACCTGCACATGGACATACATCGTATCCGTTTATGTCGATGACTCTTAATTCTTTTATAGAATTAGGGAGAAGTGAAAAATTCACTCTACACTCTTCTATCTTTTCCTCCAACACATCTCTTTTTTCGCTGTAAATCGATACAGGATGTGCGTCTTCTATCAAGGAGTTCACCTCCTCCTCGATCCTGTCTAGGTCTCGCTCAGATAGGTCAACGGGTTCAAAGTCGACTCTAGAGTAATCAGTATATATCTGGTTACCCGCCGTTTCACCTTTAAACAGCTCATAAACCACAGCAGAAAATAGGTGTTGAGCAGTATGTAGTTTCATATGTTCGTATCTCCTCTCCCAATCTATTTTCCCTTCAACAGTCATCCCTTCTTTGGGGACATTTCCTTCCAGTCGATGTATGATCTTTCCTTTTTTCTCGATCTTGATAACTTCAGACTTACCCTCATCCCAATTTAGTGTACCAGTATCGGAAGGCTGCCCTCCCCCTTTAGGATAGAAGGCTGTTCTGTCTAGGACGACGTGACTGCTACCTGCGGTTCGAACGGTCGCTTCGAATTCTTTGATATAATTGCTCTCGATATCCGGCATATATAGTATTTCAGTCATAGTTCTATTACATTAGAAGTACTTTTTATCGGTTTCGTTCTTTACACACCTGCCATAAACAGTTTAGACCAACATATTTATATAAAACATCAAGCTAATTTAAATACCCATGAAACGACTCCAGTTGATCGAAAATGTCAGAGATATATTGGCAAAGGCTGGATTCTACCTTTCTGAAAGGCATTTTGATAGAAACATCAGTTTTGATATCATAGCTCGTAAGGACGATGAACTCTTGATAATAGGTGTATCCCTTAATGCTGACAGTTCTAGGATACGTAATGCCAAGGAGATCAAGATATTGAGCGATGTTTTAGAGGGGTCTCCTTTATTCGTCGCGGAGAAAGGCGGTAATAGATCTTTGGAAAGAGGGGTAATCTATTCTAGACAGGGGGTTCCTCTTCTCTCTTTAGATACGCTTTATGATATGTTCATCGAAGGGGTTCCACCCTATGTTTTTTCGGCACCTGGCGGCTTCTATGTTAAGATAGATTCAGATCTCATAAAAAAAGCTAGAAAGGATAGGAATGTTTCTTTGAGCAGGTTAGCGGATATCGGAGGCGTTTCCCGGAAAGCTATACAGAAATATGAGAAAGGGATGGGTGCCGATCTAGAAGTGGCCTTAAAACTTCAAGAATTCCTCGGTGAGGATCTCATATTGCCTCTAAACCCTCTAGATAGGTCGGATGAAAGTGAATATACAAAGGAGTTCCCTGAAGATATGAGTGGGTTCGATAAAGACATCTTTGAATATCTTACCTCTATCGGATATCGTATAGTTCCTACCTGGAAATGTCCCTTTGAAGCAATCACCGAGGATGAAAAGGATGTACTTTTAACGGGTGTTGGATCTGAAGAAAATCCTGAGATCAAAAAGAAAGCTAAGATTGTTTCAGATATCTCACATATAACGGAGCGAGATTCAGTGATATTTCTTAAAAAACGGGTTACTAGAGTGAATCTAGAAGGCATACCCATAATCGATATTTCCGAACTCAGTTCGATAAATTCTAAACAAGATATCACGGATCTTCTCAGGGAAAGAAAGGGTGATTGATTTGTTCGTTTTAAGAAAGGGCGGTACTTATGTTTACATCATAGATGTTGTTAAAGGTCTAAATCCCGAGGTGGACCGGACCGTGTCCCAACTGAAAAGCGTAGGTTTCGACGTAGGCGCATTGGCTATATCTGAAAAAGAACTTAAAGGACTCAGGGATATGATAGATAAGGAACTCGATATATCCATCGAACCGAATAGACCTGAAAAGATCTACGCAGAAAAACTCAGTGAATTCGGCGAAGTGAGCCTTCCTCCACCATCTTTCGTAGCCTTCCTTAAATACTGTCAGGATAATGATATAAAATTGTTCGCTCTCGATATGGATGAAGAACATTATACAATGGCTTATTGTGATCATGTGACAGGGACTCAATGGATATTACAATCGATAAGAGAAAAAAGATTAAAAAAGAAGACCTTCCCTAATGATGATCCTAGAGATTTTGTAAAAGAATGGGATAAAGCTATCAATAAACTCAAAGGGTTTCAAAAACTGGAAGAACATAGAGAAGACATCATCGCTAAGAATCTGATAAGATTATCTAAAAAAGGTGACTGCCTAGCGGTGATAGAGGTTGAAAGGGTCGATGGGGTGGTCAAAAATATGGAGAGAAAGGGTTGGGGTATAGAATCTGAAATAGAAAACGATAAATAATCTCCGTCCTTTTTTTATTTTACAGATGAGGGGTAATCATGGTCAGCAAAAACCAGATAAGGAAGCGCATGGAAGAATACAAAAAAAGGGTAGTTAAACTAAAGAATGAGTTAAAAAGACTTACCAAACAAGTAGACTCATTAGAGAAAGAGAAAAGAAAACTCCTCCATGAAAAAAGAGAGACTATCGAAGAAAAGGAGCAGCGGATACAAGAATTACTTTATAAACTCGACGAAAGTGGAGATCTAGGTCATTTTAGTGAAGAGGAAAGAACATTGTTAGCTGAACTCGAAGAAGAAAATGAAGAGCTCAGAAAAGAGGTACAGGAGTTAGACGAGGAAAATAAAAGATTGATGGAAGAAATGGAAGGATATAGCGGAGCCCTTGAGGAACCTGCTGTAGAGTCAGGGGAAGACTTGTTCTTCAAGTCCAATACCGTAATAAATGGTGATATAAAATCGAAAGGTAATTTATCATTTGAGGACTCGGTCAAGATCCATGGGTCTATCGAAGCTGAGGGGGATATAGAGATCGGAAAAAATACAACAGTGGAAGGTGATATCGATTCTAAAACCGGAAATATCAATATAGGTAAATCGTCCAAGATAGGAGGGATGATAACAGGTAGGGATATAAGCCTCTCCGAAGAGGTTTCTACTGGAGACATAGAAAGCGATGGAGATGTAAATATCGCTAGAAATTCTCAAGTTTGTGATCTTTCAGTCCTAGGTAATGTTAGGTTAGAGGAGGGCGTCAAGGTCGAAGGTAGTGTAGAATATTCAGGTGACTTGGAAGCTGGGAAGAGTGTCACTATCACAGATTCTGTTATGCCAAGATCCGATGAGAAGATTAAAGAAGAGGAGGAGGAACTAGAAGAAACCGAGGAAGAATGGGAGGAGGAATCAGAGGAGGAGGAACTAGAAGAAACCGAGGAAGAGGAACTAGAAGAAACTGAGGAGGAAGAACTAGAAGAAACTGAGGAGGAAGAACTAGAAGAAACTGAGGAAGAGGAACCAGAAGAAATTGAGGAGGAAGAACAGGACAGCGAAGAAGAGGATGAATTTGAAAGCGATGAAATGGAAGAAACGGATGAGAAAAAACTTATATGTCCTATCTGTGAGGAGTTGAATGACCCCGATGCGGATAAATGTAGAAGTTGCGGGGCGGACCTTTAATTACAGAAAGAGATTTCGATACTAATGGCATTCAAAAGAACAAAAGCAAAGATAATAAAAGACCACAAAAAACTATCTTTCGATTACGTTCCAAAAGAACTACCGAATAGGGATGAACAGATTCAAAGGCTGTTCACTCTATTCAAAGGCGTAGTAGACTCAGATGTATCTCAAAATGTTTTCTTACACGGGAGTGTCGGGACAGGGAAAACCGCCACAGTAAAAAGATTCAGTATGAACTTCAAAGAATGGGCTTCTGAGGAGGGGAAAAACTTAGATTACGTCTTCGTGAACTGTAGAAGGAGTAACAACAATGGCCAAGTTATGTGGAAGATAATATCTAATTTCGATAAAGGTTTTCCAGATAGAGGATTCTCGGTTGGCGAGATGATGGAGATACTGAGTAAACACATCAAAGATAGAGGTATGCATCTTATAATCATATTGGACGAGGTGGATGCCCTCATTAAGAAAGAAGGATCTGAACTCATATATCTGTTCTCTAGATTCGATGACGAAAGTTTTACGCCTAAAGGAAGTGTATCGCTCATTTTGATCTCACAGAAGAACGCTCTTGAGTTTCTAGAGGAAGGGGCACTGAGTTCTTTTAAAAGAGGGAACCGGATAAAATTCCCCAAATATGGACCTGACGAGTTATATGATATCCTGGAACAGCGTAGGAGACTGGCATTATATCCAGATTCGATAGGTGAAGAAGAATTAAAACTACTAGCAGATATAGCTGCAAAAAGAGGGGACGCTAGACTAGGTATAGAACTCATGGAGAAGTCAGCACTTCTAACAGAGGAAAAGGGAGACGATAAGATCGATGCGGAGGAGATCAGGCACTCCAAAGCAGAAGTTGACCCCTATTTCACCGAAAATCGGATCAGATCTTTGAACGAGCAGGAAAGGATCATACTCTTAGCTACCGCTCGTCAGTTGAAAAACAAAGCATACACCACCACCGGTAAATTGGAAGAGCAATATAAAGTTGCTACCGAAGGATACGGTATGGATACACTAGGTCACACTCAGTTTTGGAAATATATAAAATCACTGTCTGAAGAAGGTTTACTAGATACGAAAACTGTGTCCACCGGGACCGGACGAACTACAAAGATAACCGTATCGGACATTCCCGCAGAGGTACTAGAAAAAAAGATAGAGTCGATGCTCGAGGGTTGATCTGGTGATCGATGAAAAAAAGCTTCTAACTATCTCCGTAATAATTTCTCTGATCGGAACTAGTTTTTTATTTTTATACTCGGCTAGCCAAGATGCTGAGAAGATTGAGATATCCGAGATCGATGAAAATTTGGTAGGGGCTCATGTTGAAACTAGAGGTTTTATTTCTAACCTCATCACGCTAGAGGACAGTTATATTATGGAGCTGAAAGAAGACAAAGGGAACTCTTCTGTCACAGCATTGGTAGAAAAAAGGGTTCTTTCATATGTTAGTGATCTAGAAGAGGTAAGAACTGGTACTGAGATAACTGCTAGAGGGGAGGTCGACATGTATGAAGAAGATATATCCATCATTGTCTCTAGAGCAGGAGATTTTAGGATCGAAAACGCAGCCTATTCAAGCTTTACCTCTCCTGGCGAACTGTTGGATAACCCAGAATGGCATGAGGGCATGAATCATAAAATTAGAGGTGAGATCCTCTCCTTACAAATAATAGCAGATGATACTATCCTAGAACTTGAGCCCCTTGATGGAATGGATTGTGAACTTATGATCAGAATCGAAGATTGGGATTTTACTGAGAATTATTCTATATCTAAAGGCAGTGTTATAGTGGTCAGAGGCAACTTTGGATATGACTCATATAGGGGAAGATGGTGTATAACGACTGAAAGCAGTCCAGAAGATCATTGAAGATCAACCTAAATCGTCTAACATGCTTTTTATCTCTTCTTCGAGTTCTTCCTTAGATTTGAAGAAATATTCTATTTCCCTACCGCTGATGTAAAGCCACTCCCAGTTCAAAGGTTCGATAGTGTATTTTAGAGCTTCTTCCCTATAGTCTATCGCTATCGCTTTGTAACTTATTCTTTCGTCATCGATATCCGTTATCAGGTTAGACACCCTCTGCTGATTATGGATGCTATAGGGACAGCGATGGCTGTAGCCTTGTTCGATAGCTAGTTTGCCTTCATGTGAAAGGTCTGAGGGTGAATAATTCACTGCAGGTGAAAATAAATAAAGAGCGATTGGAGAATTTAGATACGAAAGGAGAGATCAAACCGGGGGCCGTGATCACTGCTAGATGTATTGTTGAGGAATATGAAGATAAGTATAGTTTGTAGATAGAAGAGTCCTATGGAATAGAGTTGGAAGAGAAAGCGTATTACAGCTATACCTAAATATCTTCTTTACTAGAGAATCTAGAGTGGTATGATGGGATCAATGTAAAGGTTAGAGGTTAGGTTGTAAGAGAGAGTCAGTCATATGGTGGTTCTGATATAGAGAGATGTCCTTTAGAAGGGGGATATAAAAGATTACATTCTCATATCAAAGTTGGACCCAAGGCGGAAATGAAACTGTTCTGAAGAAAACTCTAGTTGTTATAAAATGAGAATTTAAGTACGATTCTTATACTGGTAGATGGAAAATAGTAAGTGATAGTCAACCTGAGATGTATAGAGAATGGTTTAGAGTTCAGATAATTTTTCTTTGATTATTTCTTTTATCTCATCAGATGGCTTATGGAAGATGTCGATTTCTTCACCATCGATGATCATGTACTCCCAGCGGCCTGGATTATCTGCCCATCCAAGGGCGTCATCCTGGGAATCTATCAGGTGTTGTGTGAATTCTATACGATCATCATCAATTTCTTTGACCGTTTTCTTAACTTTAATTCCATTATAGATGCTGTATGGACATCTGTTCGAATATGTGGATACGATCTTTAATTTACCTTCATCTGAAAGGTCTTCTACTTGTAAAGTTGTATCCATGATAGTCGGTTCCACTGCATCTTTTTTAAGAGGAAGCCACATCAAAGATGTTTGGTCCAAGTTTTCCACGGTTTCGAAACCTAGTTCCTCCAGCATCTCAATCGGATAATGTTCTGGATTGTTCCATCCAAAAGTGACTAAACCGTCAAAATTATCATAGATATCTTCTATCACCATCTCGATCATTTCTTTCTCTGTTTCGAGATGAGGTTCATCTTCAGTAGCCACCCAGTGAAAGCACATCAGAACTGCTGATCCCGGGGCTTCTATGGGAAATGGAGATGGTTCTACAGGCATGTATTCTATGAATCCATAGGGTGTATCCCCTTTGTAAAAAATGTAACCACTCATCCCTTTGTTTATCATCTTTTTATGCCATAAGACGGTTTTGTACAGGTCTCCCTTCAGGTCTACGTTCTTGATCTCTAAACCACCGGGACTGCATATTATATCATCTACATTGTTTTCTGTTAACGGTAAAATCTGGATACCTTCGGTATTATCTGAAATATTCATTCCATAAATAAAGTGAAGTGGAGGGTTATAATATTTTCTTTTTAGACTTTGAAATAGAGTCAATTAAAGATTATAATGATAGGAAAAAATTGAAAAACCTGACAAATTTATAAATATCAATCTTAAATATAGGTAAATGAGGCCTCGGAGAAAAACTCGGGGAAAAATATAGAATAAGAGTTGATTCTTTCATTCTGTTTTTCATCTCAACAGGGGCCTCATTTTAAGTAAAACGTTATTTTTTATACAGTAGGAGTGAAGACTTTCGCAACAAATCTTTTTTTCATTTGAAATTCTCCATTTTGTTACCAAGAGTTGCTTAAATCCTTAGTAATTTTCCTGTATTGTTTGTCATTTTTTTCTCCTGGATGACCTGATTTTTATTTTTAGATTGGAAGTTTATTTTTTTATAATTCCAGATAATTGCCATTATTACTGACACACATATTAATACTGGAAAAGAGAATCCAGGGGTAAAAAGTCCATCATCTTCATCGAAATCAGGTCCTTCCTCTCCATATATTAGTAATCCCATCTTAGATGAGGTAGACCGGTATATGTAGACGTTACCATCACTGTCAATTATGGGTGATCTATAGTGTTCCCAATTTCCGTCTATTTGGTCCTTCCATTCAAGAGTACCATTTGGGTTAATTGCATAAAAAGTACCGCCGCCATTGATCAAGTATATGGTACCATCCCCACCTATTGTGGGAGAATTTTCCCAGTAGCGTCCTGTATAATACTTCCATTTTAGGGAACCATTAGTATTCAATGCAATAAAGTTTTCACCAGCTGTAAGGTATATTGTCCCATCTTCTCCGATCGCAGGAGCTGTTCCTCCTCCATCAGTTTTATATTTCCATTTAATAGTTCCGTTATGATATAATGCATAAAGTGTTCCATCATATTGAAAATTATATATTGTTCCATCTTCTGCTATTGCGGGTGTAATCCATGCATCTCCGTAAGAATCCCATTTTAAAGTACCATTTGAATAGAAAGCATACTCATCTACATATATGGTACCATCGTCACCTATAGTTGGTGAAGATCTGGAGAATGAACTCTCACTTGTATAATTCCATTTCTGAGTTCCGTTTGGATTTAAAGCATAAAAAGTATCATCTGAAGTAAAATAAACGGTACCATCATGACCTATATTCGGGCTGTGTCCGATCGGTCCGTCAGCTTCAAACGTCCATTTTAGAGTACCATTCGGTCTTACTGCATGGAATTTTCCAGTAGCGGTTCCAGCATATATAGTTCCATCACTTGCTATTGCAGGAGATACGCATGCCTCAGTGTCTCTAATTGTGTTTCTTTTTATAATTCTGTATTCCCATTTTAATGTTGCATCCTGATTTACGGCTCTCAGATAAAACATAGTTTGATAATAAATTGTACCATCATTATCGATAACTGCACCTCCGTCACCAACTAAAGGGGCACCACCTTTATGGTGACTCAATTCACCTGTGCACCATTTTGTTTCTCCATCTACATGACTTGTATTGTAAGGGCTCCTCCTAGTATTTCTAAAATTACCTCCGTAATTAGGCCAGGCTGAATTGGATAGACCTACTTCTTTGTTTTCTATTTTTCTAGAAGTCGATTCTGCAGCGATAAAGCATGCTGTGACTATCAACAAACAAATAATGATTAAACTGTTTAACTTCTTCATTTTTTATCCTCTAAATTTAATTTTATTAAATGGTGTTAAATAAATAAAATGTGTTTATCCACCTCTATATATATGGTAAAACCCAGTTGATTGTATCATGAAATCCCGTTTGATTGATCTTTCAATGTTTGTCTTTTGAGGAATCTAAAGGTTTATTTGTTTCCTCTGTGTCAAGGTTTCTCTCTGTATTCAAAGCAAAAGTACTAAGTAGCGTTGAGATAATTAGTACACCTATCACGGATATTATACATATTTTAAATATTTTTTTCATCCTGCTTCACCTCAACTACCTATAAACAAGTAGAAATATATATATTATGGTTCATATAATACTTGTATCAACATACAAATGTATATTATTATTTTATCGTTTAAAATGGTAATATGTCAAAAATGATTCACTATCCGAAATGTTTGTTTTAACTAAATTATATGATTATTAAATTTTCACATACAAAATCCTTATATACGATCTACCAACCATCCATAGAACAGGTCAGGAGACCGTGGGCGACCGACGGTGCTAGACACTGAGGAAAGTCCCCTCTCCACAGGAAAGGAGGATCATCGCAAGATGGTGGGGCGAGAGTCCAGGTCAAGCCGGTATATCCGGTAAGGGCGCAGAAACGACACGTCCACCGGTAAGCAATGACGTGTGCGAAGTTTGTCGAAAGACAGGTGAGTTAACCCGCAGAGCGAAGATCCGGTGGGATCGATGAAACGGCCACTACCTCTCTGGAGCAAGTCCAAACTAGCCGGGATGACTCTTCCGGGACCGGCAGGTAGGACGCATAGTTGAATGTCGTCTTTAAACAGAAAGGGGCTTACTACGGTGACCTGACCCTATTTTACTTAGTTCTCTTAGGAAATTCTTTAATACACCTAGTCATATTTGGTGCCTAAGTGATAATCATGACAGAAGCATATTGTGTAAAATGTAGGGAAAAGGTTGAGATCAAGAATCCAAAGAAAACTGAATTAAAGAATGGCCGTCCAGCGACCAAGGGCGAATGCCCTGACTGCGGGACGAAAGTATTCAGAATCGGCAAATAAACACTTTTCACACTTTTCTTTTTTTCTATATGATCACCTTAGGTACAGAGGGGACTGCCCACACCGTTGGGATCGGTATAGTAAATGATGAGGGGGATATCTTGGCAAATGTATCCTCTTCTTATAATCCAGAGGAAGGCATACATCCTAGAGAGGCTGCGAATCATCATGCAGAAAGATTAACTTCACTGGTCTCAGATGCCTTGAATAACGCGGGTATTGAGAAAGAGGATATCGATGTAGTTTCATTTTCACAGGGGCCTGGATTGGGGCCTTGCTTGAGGACTGCAGCTACAGCAGCTCGAAGTTTGTCTCTTAGATTGAATGTTCCTTTGGTGGGTGTGAACCACTGTATAGCCCATCTCGAGATAGGAAAACTCAGAACCGGTGCTTCTGATCCAGTCCTTCTATATGTATCGGGTGGAAATACCCAGGTCATAGCTTTTTCGAGAGGCAGATACCGTGTATTTGGGGAAACTCTCGACATCGGTCTTGGGAATATGTTGGATAAATTTGGAAGAAAAAATGGAATGCCATTCCCGGCTGGTCCGATAATAGAAGAAAAGGCGAAAGAGGGAGAAGACTTGATCGATCTCCCCTATAGCGTTAAAGGCATGGATCTAGCCTTTTCAGGTATAATGACCGCTGCCCTAAACTCAGAAGCTGAATTAGAGGATTTATGTTATTCTCTACAGGAGACCACATTTGCGATGGTGACTGAAGTTACTGAGAGAGCTCTAGCTCATACTAGGAAAGATGAGGTCCTGCTGGGAGGCGGTGTCACTAGAAATAAAAGACTCCAGGAGATGGGCGAGATCATGGCAAAGGAAAGAGAAGCGACTTTACATTTTCCAGAGGGAGAATACTGTATCGATAATGGAGCGATGATAGCTTGGACCGGGTCGTTGATGTACGAAGCTGGGATGTCGATAGAGGTAGAAGATTCTGGGGTCAAACAGGATTTTCGAACCGACGACGTGGTCGTGAATTGGTAACCTCCGAAAATTTAATAAGTATTTTATTTATATTGAACCTGGTGAAACAAATGGTTGAAAAACCCGAAGAAGGTATTTGTTCTCGGTGTGATTCTGAAAACTTAGAGTTCTATGACGATGGAAGTGGGAGATGTTTGGATTGTGGTAGAGCATTCAGATGGGCATCGAAAGAAGAGCTTTCACAACAGAAAAGTGATGTAGATAGATCTGCACAAACGGAGCAAACAACGAGTACATCAGAGCGACCTCCGGACTCAACTAGAAGATCTCAACCACAACAGATGTCCGGATCTCAAACTACTGGGGTTTCACGTACTAACGGTACTGCCCCCTCTAGAAATGGTTACACACCCTCTCAGAAAACTGGTGCGATTGAAGAACCTAAGGGAAGAGGGTTTTTATGGTTAGGTGTTGTAGGTTTAGTCTTGATGATGGTCGGATATGTCTTGGCTTCGTTATTTACCATGGAGGTCGGTCTAGAAGAGCACCGAGAGATAATTCGAGGAAGCTATCTACTTCTGACTTCAGTTGGTGTTCTCATGGCCGGCCTAGGTATGCTGGTATTTGGATCGGTGGCTGACCATCTGGACGAACATATAAGGAAAGGTTTGATCATGGCCGCAGCACTACTGATAGCACTGTATCTCGGTTTTGGTCAGTTGTCGTTTTTCGTGTTCTAGAACAAAAAACATTCTTTTTTTCCCATATCTATTTATAACCTTTTTTATTATCCCCTGATGATTAGGGAGTTATTAATATGGAAGAGAAAAAGATCACCAAGGAAGAACTTTTAGAGAAGGCGAAAGAACCGGCAAAGAAAGCAATGAAGTGGCATCCGTTCTACAAAGGTAAAATTGAAGTATCCCCTAAAGTCCAGATCAAGAGTTTTGATGATTTTGGTGTTTGGTACACACCTGGTGTAGCTAAACCCTGTGAGGACATCAGTGAGAATCCAGAGATGGTGTACGAACACACAAACAAGTGGAACAATGTAGCAGTTGTCAGTGATGGGAGCAGAGTTTTAGGGCTTGGAGATATAGGGCCTGAAGCCGGGATGCCAGTTATGGAAGGTAAAGGTCTTTTATTCAAATATCTCGGAGGTGTAGATGCATTTCCAATATGTTTGAACGCTCATGAACCCGAGGAGATAGTTCAAGCGGTTAAATGGATAGCACCGTCATTTGGCGGTATCAATCTAGAAGATATCTCAAAACCGAAATGTTTTGAAGTTTTAGATACACTAAGAGAGGAACTAGATATACCTGTATGGCACGATGATCAACAGGGAACCGCAGCTATAACATTGGCAGGGATAATAAACGGATTAAAAGTTGTTGATAAAGAATTAGAAACTGCAAAGATCGGTTTGATAGGTGCTGGAGCTGCAAATCTCTGTTTGGCTAGGACACTTTTGAAAGCAGGTGTTAAAGAAGAGAATCTTTATCTGGCGGATTCAACGGGATTGCTTCATCCAGGCCGTAATGATCTAGACGAGGAATCAACCCCGGAGAAATATAAATTCGCACAGAAGACCAACAAAGAACAGCAAGAAGGAGGATTACCGGAACTGATTGAAGGAAAAGACGTCGTGGTAGCAGCTTCGAAACCCGGTCCAGATACCATAAAGAAAGAATGGTTGAAGGGAATGAATGACGATGCGGTGTTGTTCGTAGTAGCGAATCCGATACCAGAGATATGGCCTTGGGAAGCTAAGGAAGCCGGTGTCAGGGTCGTGGGAACTGGAAGATCCGATTTCCCGAACCAAATCAACAATTCGATCGGATTCCCAGGAATATTCAGGGGAACACTAGATGTGAGGGCAAAAACGATCACCGACGAGATGCATATCGAAGCCGCTTACGCCATTGCGGAAGTCGCTGAAGAAAGAGGATTAGATGATGAACACCTCGTACCCACGATGGAAGATACAGAGGTCTTCATAAGGCAGGCTGTAAGAGTCGGTATGAAAGCTATCGAACAAGGTATCGCTAGAGTTGAACTTTCTGAGGGGGAACTCAGGAAGAGAGCTGAAAAGACCATCGAATCTAGCAGAGAAAAAACTCAAAGTATGATGGATGCAGGTTTTATAAAGGATGCCCCATCAGTTTGATCGATAAAAACCCATTTCTTTTCTATTTTTTTCAAAAAACCTATATTTGTTTAGCGTTTATGTTTGATTGTGAAAATAATAGCAGTAGCTACAGATAATTTCAAATTCTATTATGATGTAGTAAAAGAGTTGAAACAGAGGGATATACCATTTATTAGTATATCACCAACAGATCCTATCCCAGATAACATAGGCGCTGTTCTAACCACTGAAAAAGAAGCCGATGGCATCGATTTCCACAAAGTTATACCGATATCCGAGGATATTCGAAAAGGGATAAGACAAGGATTAACAGCAATATCTGGGAAAGAATCATTTCAGCAGATGATCGTAGGCATAGATCCTGGTGAGAAACCGGGTATAGCTTTATTGGGGGATGGGAAGGTTCTTGAGACCGTTTATGCAAAATCACCAGAAAATGTTCGACATATCGTAGAGAAATACATGGATGCCTATGATTTTCACGAGATGATCATAAGGATAGGCCATGGAGACAAAACGAATCGAAATAGGACTATAAACTCTCTTACTGGTTTATGTATGAGGATCGAGATAGTTAATGAAGAAGATACCACTCATGGTGGTTTTCTACAGGATCTGACTTCCGCTAAAGAGATCTCTATCACGTCGGGAGAACCTATAGAAGGAGATTATGAAATAGAAGCTACGGAAGGTGAAAAAAGAGAGATACAGCGAAGGAGTCGAATAAAAAGCGACGGTAAGATAACTATATCTAAAGACCTAGCTAAGAAAGTGGTTGAAGGTGAAATAGATTTGAAAGAGGCCATCGGACGCCAAGAGGATGGCAATGGGGAATGAGTTATACTATCCTTTTTAGATTTCCAAGCACCGGTTCGTAAACTTTACCACTGCCTCTGAGGCTGTTTACAGCTTCTTCGAATTTGTCCTGTCCTATATCTTCACTATCCATGACCTTGTTCATCACTTTCTCGTATTCAACACCATTATCGTGTTCTGCCATATCTTCGAGTTCCTCGATGACTTTTAGGATCTCTTCCTCTATCTCTTCGTCTTCTTCTACGTCTTCTTGAGGTTCTTCAGTTTTTCTTTCATATTCTGGTAGTATATATCGAAGTGAATCTTCGATCATCCTCCAGTATTTTTCAAAAGAGGGACGACCGTAATGTTCTATAGCCATCTTGATTCCATCTGCTAAGTTAGCGTCGTAGCCCAGGTCCGCCAGCTCTTCTACAGAGACTTCTTCCATATTAGATGCCTCGGAAACTGCTTCTAACCTCTTTTTAAGGCTTTTGACGGATTCCAATATCCAATAATCTCTCTGTTCCTCAGAGACCTCTTTGACAAGTTCCCCTCTTAGATTTACTAAGATAGTTTCTTCATCAGGTCTATATGTATTAGCTTTACCGACAACTGCAACGAATGTGGGTGGTTCCATATTGGCTAGGGCTGTCGCTACGCCCGGTTGGTACTGTCCTGCAGAAACGAAGTAGGTCCCAGTCGGATCAGAGACTCTAGCTCGCCACATAGGTTCGGCAGGTGTGCCTATATTTTCAGTTTCAGTTAGTACCCCGACTACATACACTCTGTTTACTTTAGCACCCAACGGTGTTACCACATAACTAGGAGACCTCTCCTCTGCCCCACCAGTTTCAAGTGTAGATCGGTTGAACTCTTCCGCGAAAATCCTCCAAGCTACTTCTCTATTTATCATGCTCATCTTATAACCTCCATAAAATATGTAAAGGAAGAGGTGTGAGGTTTCTCACACTCTCACCTCGTCAAGTAGTTTTCTAGCTTCTTCCTCAACATCTACGGTTTTCGTGCTGAGATCATTAGCGATCAGCATCAAACCATAATCATCACTAGTTACGTTTCCAGTAGCCTTAACCGGTTGAGCGATCAGCTTTTCTTCGATCTCATCTTTGATGACATCCTGGTTCATGTTGTCTCTTGCGATGTCCATGGCTTCTTCCATGTTGTAACCCAGTACTTCTTCCGTAAGTTCGCTGTTCGCTATTACTGTCAATGCTCCGGTTCCATCGTCTAATATACCTTTGATTCTTAGATCCGCTTCACCATCGACCTTGCCGTGAACTCTACATGCACCTTTCTGGATCACTCTACTGCACTCAGGGCATCTGAATATCAGGCCGCTGCCGCTCTTTATATCGATCATAACCGCATCGATAACCGCATCGACTGCCCCACCACGTTTGGCTAATTCTGAGATGGAGATGACATTTATTTCCTGAAGGTCTTGAGCCTGAGGGAGTACGTCATCTTCTAAAAACTCAACATCAGCGTTATCATCAAAACTAAGCTGTGGGATACCTCTCCAAGAGCGAACATATCCTCCTTCTATCCGGACTACATCACCTACATCCAATCCAAAATCGTGCCATGCACTGAATTGGGCTTTACCTGTTTCGTCAGAGATCACTCCAGAGAAAAGTTCCTTTTCACCGTTTTTTGTGTTGACCGTTTTTTTATCTACAGACAGCAATCTTCCAGTCACGCTTAAGTTCCTCATCCCTTCTCTTATATCCTTCAATTCACAGGGTTGTATTTCCTGTTCGAATCGAGGAACATCTTCATCGTCTAAGTGCTTGACTGTACTTTTCGTTCCTATGTTTATCTGAGGTTTGTCGTTCCACATGTTTGCATAAGCGTTCTGTATGCCTACAGTATCACCTTTTTCTACATCTATAGGTAATTTCTCCCAAGCAGTGAAGGGCACCGTGCCCGTTTCGTCGCCTAGGATACCGTACTGTATATTCTTAGGTTCGTTATCTACTTCTATCTCTTTATCATTTATAGAAACGATCCTAGCTTTGAGGTTAAGTGATCTTTCTTCACCTTCTATCTCTTCGATCCTCTTCTCAGTGCTATTGAATAGCTTCTGAGGATCTCCCTCATGTTTTTTTACGATTGCTCTTTTTGCGGTTCCCAAAGGGACTCCATAGATATCGATATAGTTGTGGAGTTCCTCTTCGATCTGTTCCTTACTTACTTTTTCGTTCAGCGCCCGGGTTATATCTTCAATATGGGGCGCGAGTTCATTTTCTTCATTCATTTTACTCACGTTTTTTGCGTTTGACAGGTCCCGATTAGGACCACCCTACTCTATCATGGAGGATTATTTAATCGTTTCCTAAGGGGGTAAGTGAAAAAAGTGAAAGTGGTTTTGGTTTGACTTCTTTACTCGGGATATTCCTCTATTTTATCGAAATTGTCTTTGATGTAATCTATTACTATATCTCTATCTCTTTTTAGATGAGATTCGTACCATGTTTTGATGATATCTTTCAATTTACCATGGAGTTCGTCTACTTTTTTATCATCCATAGGGAACTTGTATCTAGCGAGTTTATACCGAGCGAATATACGTTTCCATCCACTATATTTGTAATATGTTTCACCTTCACAGAATTCGAAAAACATCCCTAAATAAAGTTCCTCGTCCTCTGAGAAGTAATCGAGCATTATGGTATCGCCGGTCCTGCCTTCGTCCTGAGTTTTATCCATCAGTTTTATCGTTCGGATCCCTGAGAAATCAAAATCATCCTTGAAATCCCATTCTTCAGGGAATTCCTTGAAATGAGCAAAAGAGCTGTAGTCTGGTTTCATGCTAAAATGGACATTCAATTTTTCGAATCTTATCCATATTCTCCAGAAGTCCTTTATGAACTGTCTGTTTAATTCAGCCATCCTTGAATCTCTCTCCCCCATATCCCTGAAGGTCTCTTCTGTTTTTTCTTCCAACTCAGCATCCAGCTCGTCAAACCAATCACTAGATTTCTTATCGGACTTTTTCTTTGAAGCCATGATATCACTTATTTATATTTTTAAGACTCCTAATATCTAATGGGTAATGATAGTGGAGATATAAAAGTTTTCGTCATAGTAATGACGGGTTTTTAAAATATAAGATAATTGTTTTTAAATTCCTGCACTTATCGGGTCTTACTCTATTAGATAGCTGCCTTCTTCCATGATCTTATCGTCATCAAACCAGATATTACATTTTGTCAATATCATATCGATATGTTCTGGGCAGCTCCAATCTGCAAGAGTGTCGTCAGCAATAGGATCTCCAAAAGCAATGTGGATTCCAGGATACTTTTCATCTTGGAGTATATTATCGACTATCTTGTCTAGAAAGATATTTGTTCCAAAACCGACTTCTCCTACATATTTTGAACATTCATGACGACTGATATATCCTCTGATATCTTTCTCCAGTTCTTTATTCTCACAGGAAACCGAAGTTGCCTGTGGTCTTTCCTTTGTACTTATTTCAATGGTTACTGGAGTTTTTACTAAGTCTGAATGCCTGTACTTCTCCCCCAAATGATCACCTACGGAACCATCGATGACGATCTCCCCCTCCATATTAGTCGGCGGTTTAAACATTTCTCCAGAAGGGAGATTTGCCCATTGGCCCTTTGTATGACATATACCGGTCGATCTGACCCATCTATATTTATCAAACGTAGCAGTTATGTCAGTACCTAAGTCATTTTTGACTCGTATCTTATCAGCTTTTTTGATTTTATCATAAAGCTTGTCGGTAAATTCTGATATCTCCTCATAGTCCACAGCCATGCTGTCTTTTATTATTTCTTCATTTATATTGACCATATGAGCATGACGTCCCATGTTCAGTGCCGCTTTTAAAAATGGCATCCTGAGAGTCTCTAATTCACCGTCCTTTGAGTGAGGTGTCCAAAAGGTGACATCGGCATCATGTGCACATGTGTGTATTCCCCTTGGAAGTCTATCTAAAGGTCTTTTACCATATTTGTTGATATTGAAATATTTCACGTGCGGTGTAACCTCTAGGGCTATATCCCTAATTTCCGTACCGATATTTTTCGTTCTCTCATCTGAAACTATCACAACTTTTTCATTTCCTCTAACGCCCATACATGTCTCAACCGCTACACGACAACCCTTTTCAATAGACATCTAATGCCCTCAATTGTTATAGTATATGCATCGGTAGTAGGATAGGTATTTATAATTTACGGAATTGTCACATATCATATTATATTCAAATTGTAAAACGGAATAAAAAAAATTAAAAAAAGGGATTTAACTCATAGCATCTATAAACTCGTCTATTGACATAGCCGCCATTGTCACCGTGTCGATAGTTCCTCTTGATCCCATCTCTACCGCGACTTTGGTCATCGCTTTTTTGTCAGGAGCGTCAAAGATGGTTACAAAATCATAGTCCCCAAGTAGAGCGTACTGCTTTTCTACCTTAACTCCCATGTCTTCCATCTCTTTATTAACTTCTTTAATTCGCTCAGGATTGCTTTTTATTGTTTTTCTCCCTTCGTCTGTTAGTTTTGACAATATCACATATTTCGGCATATTTCTCACCGTTCATATTTACGTAATAGAACTTATTTATCATTTTCCGATGAATCATTTAAATAGAGCAACTCAAATCGAAGATTCTAACTGCCTATAAAAATAAGGCTTTTTTATAGACTCGTCAGAATACTGACGCATTCTAACTACCTATAAAAAGTTAACATTTTTTATAGACACGTCAGAATATTGACGTATTCTAACTACCTATAAAAAGTTAACATTTTTTATAGACTCGTCAGAATATTGACGTATTCTAACTGCCTGTAAAAAGTTAACATTTTTTATAGACTCGTCAGAATACTGACGTATTCTAACTTACCACTAAAAATCAGAGATTTTATAGTGGACCCGTCAGAAAATTAAAAATTTTCTAACTGCCTATAAAAAGTTAACATTTTTTATAGACCCAGTGGGACGAGGGAATTTTCGAAGAAAATTACCGAGCGTGAGGAATTTATTCCTCACAGTTTTCAAATGCCGCTGGGTACACGAGCAATAGCGAAGTGGACCCAGTGGGATTTGAACCCACGGCCTATACCTTGCGAAGGTATCGATCTTCCGAACTGATCTATGGGCCCGTGAACGAATGTGAGTGGGTGCATAGATATTTAGAGCTTTGCTCTGAAACTATCTATGGGCCCTTTAAAGACTAGGCTAAAAATGATCATTAACTATAAGCGTTTTTTGGAAAAAAGCATCATGGTCAACAAATGAATTAGATTTATATCCGTAATTATAATAAATAAATACCCCCGAAAGAATTAAGAATAATACCCTATTAGGAAAGACTATGACATATCGTGGGTTTATTGCTTTGGACATCGAACCAAATGATGAGATACGTAAGTTTATGGAAGGCCTAAAGAAAACCGGTGCACCCCTGAAGATGGTAGACTCTAACAAACTTCACATCACCATGAAATTTCTAGGGGATACAGAAGAGGATGATACCCAAAATATTTCAGAAATTGTAAGACGGGTCTTGGATAACAAAGAACCATTCACAATCGATCTAAAAGGCGTAGGCGCCTTCCCACACTTAGGTTATATGAAAGTAGTTTGGATAGGCTCAGAAGAAGAGCCGAAACTCGAGAATACCGCGCACAGGATTGAAGAAGAACTTGTCCCTTTGGGATTTTCCAGAGAAGAGAAAGGATTTTCCCCTCATATCACAGTCGCTAGAGTAAAAGGGGGGAAGAACAAAGAGAGACTTAAAAAAACAATCAAAAATTATGAAGATTACTATTTCAAGACCCAGAAAGTTACCAAGCTAAAACTAAAGAAAAGTACCTTAACTAAAAAAGGACCCATATATGAAACTTTAGAAGAATATTATTTATGAATTTAAGAAGAGAGACATAGATCATGGACCCATTTCCAGTCATAAGTTTAGTGAGTTTAGCTCCTACTGCATTTATCCTTTATTTCGTTTTAGGTCAGTTTGAAGGATATTTCAAGGATAATAAAGCATTCTTTATGATAATTTTAGGTATGGCTATCGGTTTATTTACAGGTATTTTAGCCTCTACAATAATGCTGGTTAATTTAATATTGATTTTAGCGGTGATCTTCTTGATTGAACTTACAAAGATGCTAGTGTTACTCCAAAAACCTTTCAGACTCAATTTTGATACACCTTTTTACGGATTCGGTATGGGGTGTGGTCTAGGAGCAACGTTCGTCTTCGTTAACATTTTTTATGCAGGTCTTGCAGAGTTGTCAGCTACAACTTTGCTTTTTATATTATTACTTTCCATAAACTATACTGCAATCAATTCTTCTACTGGTGCTATTATAGGATATGGTAGCTCTAAAGGTAACTTTTGGAGATCTCTATTTAGAGCATTCCTCGCTCACAGTGTTTTAGGTTTTATGCTTGCTTTCGTTTATGGAGGAGCTTCTTTAACGGGAATATTTGCTATTTTGCTCATTGGCATAATATACAATGTTCTGTTGATGATGTTCATTATACAGAGGATTTTAAAAAGAACCATACCTGAGGAGATGAAAAAGGCCAAAAGGCATGTTGAATCCTAGTTGAATTTGAATAAACTATAAATACAAACTTTATGGTTTTTAATCTTAGAATGGTTAAAAAAAATAGTGATGACTATAGAACCAATAATCATGATGAATCGGATGGATATAACTACATTGACGATGATCATAATGGTAATGGTTATACCTCAGACCGAGATAATGAGAGATTCGGTTGGGATCAAGAACCGAAATCAAATAAAAGGAATATTAGCCAAGATGACCATAGGAATCAAACGGATGTAACCGATGATACAACATATTCGAGAACCAGTAGGATAAAAAAAGGTAGCTGGAAGAAAGGTATAGTTGTATTGATCATAGCGGGACTTTTGATCACTTTATCATTCACTCCTTTATTCAGCGAGATACAAGATGCCTGGGGCGGGCCCGTTTATCCAGAAAAAGCCCGTTTCTCTATCCAAAGGACCTTTGATATAAGCACGAATAGAGATATTGATTACAATATGAAGTTAGTGGTCCCTGAAGATATACCTGAGGATGATATTCAGTATATCCGAGATATCGAGTGGTATGGTGATCCATCTACCGTGGAAAAAGATGGAAGGGATTGGAACTACTGGAGTGAGAGTTTATCGTCAGGGGAGTCTAAATCTATAGAGATAGTCTATGAAGCTGAAACAAGAACTATAGATTGGGGATATAATTCAGATAGTATTGGTTCGATGGGTGATATTCCGGATGATCTAAAAGATAATTACACTGGTAACCAGTGGCAATTAGACGAAGATAGGGACAACGATGGAGAGAACGACTGGATGATACAACCAAAACATCCTGACATCGAACACTTAGCAGAAAATATCGTTGAAGATGAAGATAACTTGTACGACAAATCTAGAGCCATCTATGATTGGATAAACCGTAACATAGATTACGAAATCGGGGGCTCGAATCAACTTCCCAAGCATTCGGCATGGGTCTGGGATAGTGGTACGGGTGATTGTGATGAACAATCTTTTTTATACATATCTTTATCAAGGGCTGTTGATCTGCCATCGTGGTTAGAATTGGGTGTTCTCTATGACCGGATAAGAGATCAATGGGGTGGTCACGGATGGGTCAGGCAAATAGCGGTTGATGATAAAGGAACTGTAGGATGGATCAATATAGACACGGTTAATGATCAGTTCTTCGCTAGAGGTGCCAATAGGGTCACATTCTGGGTAGATAACGGGACAGAAGGGAATCTTGACAATTATTATCATTTCTTTAATTATACTTCCGGAGCAAGAGTATCTATCTCCGAGGATTTTAAAAATACGGATATGGAAACTGAGGGACAGGTAGTATTGGGTGACGGGGAACTAATACCCGGATTCACATGGATAATGGTTATACCCGCAGTATTCATCTCTATATCCATATATAAAATAAGAAAAGACCTAAAGTTCAGTTAATATGGTCCATCTAGAACTTTCTACCTTATCCATCATCTCATCAAGATTGTCAGCTGATGTAGTCCTAACTACAATGACATGATTTTTATCTACAGTCATCAGAATCATATGACCATCTGGATCCGCTATTATAACGTGCTTTGGATATTTCTTTTTTAAAGTTTTATTGGTTTGTACGCTAGCTCCATATAAAGTAGCTGTGTATGTTACTAATTCCCTCATGTTTATATTCCCGAACATACCCGTTTTAACATAAACCTTCCCCTTCTTGCTCATCAACAAGGAAAACTCCACGTCCTCGTGATTACTGAGTTTTTTTATCGAATTATAAATTGCTGCTTTTACCATCGTTCCTCAACTTCCTATAAGGCATTAATGATGTATTATAAAATAATTTTTCCTTAATTAGGATGATAATCGTTATTAATAGGTCTTATAAATTCGTAGTGAGAAATAATGTTTTTAGTTCAAATCCTTAAAAAGTAAAGAAAGTCCCGACTCCCGGATTTGAACCGGGGACCTGGTGATTTCCGCTATTACGGGTGAATGGGTCTAAATTCGACCCAGATGTAAAATATAACTACAGTCACCCGCTCTAGCCAAACTGAGCTAAGTCGGGAATAGGTATACAATCCTATTTGTAAACATTATATATCATTTTCGCATCTATCTTCATTAAAATTTACCAATATATTCACAAATTTTTTGGAAAAAGAAAATTATTTATAGATTATTGCTTATCTATACAATGAGAGAAATTTCTAAATCCAGGTGTAAGTGATGGGAAACAAGATTTTCGAAACAGTCGTTGAAGAACTAAACTTTGTTGGTAATATCCTATCCTTAGGAATGACAAAGAAGGCAATTAAAAATGAAGGTGCGATCCCCGATTCCGTATCAAAAAAGGAAATGAAAAAGGCGATAAGGAACCATATCGAACCTGCCTTGCATGATTTCGTTAGTAAAAAAAAGGCGCGAAAGTGGAGGGAAAAGACCTTTAAAAAGTTAGATAATTTGGAGGGAAAAAATGGATAAAATGATCGGGGAGATTGAAAAACTTCAGACTCCGAGATCAATAGAAAAAATGTATTTTGCATTGATAGCTTTATTTATGTTATTGTTCGGTTTGGTACCTTTTTTTGACTATGGCCTTTTTTTAGATTCGATGGTTGGATCTATATCGGTTCTAGTCGCATTGTTGTCCTTCTTATTTACCTATAAACTCTATGGATGGAAAAGTATAGAAGGTAAAGCGTGGGCCTTCCTCTTCTTTGCCATGCTAATAGTATTGATATCTAATCTAGCTAACAGTTTTGGATACGCTAAAACATATTTTGTATTACGGTTCATTTCCATACCTGTTTTGACGTTCGGTCTGATCTTTAAGGTATGGTACACGGGACCAGATTTCGATCTTAGCCAGAAGACAACTACAGCAATTCTTTTCACCGGATGGGCCTTGCTCACCCTCGTCTCTTCTTTAATACCTGCCTTGGAAGAGGGCTTTAACTATCTATCTAATCCTTACCCAATTTTCGCATTTACAGAGATATTCGCCCTTTTACTAGCAATCATCTTGATCCAGACTATCAAAACACGGGGATGGTACTTCGTTGCTCTGGGCTTACTTTTCATAAGTATGGGAGACATCTTTCACCCCTTAGCATCTGCTTATAGTTTGATGTACCCGGGGTCCCCTATCAGACTGTTTTGGTATGTTGGTATGATCCTAGCGGGTTATGGTGCTTTCCATCAAAGAAAAGAACACATAAAACTTTTAGAAAAGATGTGACAACTTATCTATTTTCATACTCCCTAGCTTTTCGTATCCGTTGGATAGGAGTTGGATGAGAATAAAAGAGTAGTTCAACAGCTTTACTGGGATTCAACTCTGCTAAATCTATATCTGACAATCTTTTAAAAGCAGATACTGCGGCATTAGAATCGCTTACGACAGATAAAGCGAACTCATCAGCTTTTCTTTCTCTCGATCTGCTGTATGCCAAGAGGAAAGGGTCAACAAGACTATAAAGTCCATAGATTATCAACAAAAATAATGGTAGTGCGTAAAAATTCTCGAAGGATGTAAAAGTATTAAAGATTATACCAGTTAGATAAAACATCGGAAATATCATGAAACCCTGTATCAAAATAGAACGGACTATATCTTTATTCACATAGTGTCCCATCTCGTGAGCAACTACTGTTTCTATCTCCTCTTCATGAAAATTTTCAAGTAAAGTGTCGAACAGAAAAATCCTTTTGGTCTTACCCATGCCAGCGAACCCCGCGTTCGCTTTCTCTGTTTTCTTGCCCGCTTTGACCTCCATAACTTTTTCAACTTCATCAACACCATTTGCCTCGGCGATCTCAGTCAATCTGCGACTCAATTCTTCATCTTTTACTTCACTCAGCTCGTAAAATAATGGAAGAAAAATCAAATGAGACGTGTTCGAGAGTACACCGAGTATCACAAAATAAATGATACCTGCATATAACCACCAAAGTTCAGTGTAATTCTGACCTAAGTAAAATATGCCTAGAATTAACGGTATGCCTAGCAGCTGCATTATCAAAAATGCCTTGACTTGATCCTTTATCCAATCTTTTTTAGACTGATTACTAAGTCCATACCTGTGTTCTAGAACAAAACCGGAGTAATAGGATACAGGTAAACCGATCAGATAGATTACACCTGTGAAGAAAAGCACAAAGATAGCACCGCCTATCCAATAATTGTTCAAAGGTAGGTATGAAAGTACGTTAAAAGCCAGGATTTCCATGATCTCACTTAATCCAGTGAAATATAGGATGATCAAGGTGGTTAATGTCAAAATAGTTCCCTGAACGAATCCTGTGTAGAATTTTTGCTTCGAGTAAAGCCTTGCTTTTTTCCGTTTCTCTTTATCGAATTTATAGGGGTACACGACTTCATTCATTTACTTTCACTCGACTTTTGCTTTTGTGAACTCTTCTCCATCCCATGGTTTTGTTGCGTCTAAACCCCATTTGGAAGTCAAATTAGGGGCACTCGGATCTAGTGAACTTCCCTTTTGATCTTCTAAGATCACTAAATCTTTGTGCGGTTGGAATCGAGTAGCTACGGCCCATTCCACTTCCCGATCATCGAATATATCGATGTCGTCATCGACTATTATCACTTTTTTCATAGACGTATGTGCTTCGAAGGCCTTTTTTATAGCTTCTTTGACTTCGTTATCACTACTTTTATTGACGGATATAATCCCGTGCAGCCAACTGCATCCCCCTTCTGTTAAGCGAACGTCCTTGACGTCAGTGATCTTTCCGACCTCGCTTTTCATGACGGACTCCCTTGGTAGTCCCATGAGTAGGAAATGTTCATATCCTCCAGGTAGTAGTGCATGGAAGATCGGATCGTCTTTGTGATAAATTGTATCTATTTTGACAACCGGCTGCTTTCTAACTTTATCGTAGGTACCAGTTATATCAACGAAGGGACCTTCGTCACCTTCTTCATGTGTTATCCGACCTTGGAAGATGTATTCGGTGTAGGCGGGTACTAGTGCTCCATCCTCTAACTTTACAGCCTGAACTCTTTCACCCCTACCTTTTTTACGTAGAGCAGAGGCGATCTCGAACTCACCTACATGATAATCTACAGAGGTAGCGCCGGCTAGAAGTATCGAAGGGCAGAGACCGATGGCGATCGAGATCTTCAACTCTTCACCGTTCTCTTTGGCTTTCTCATACATCTTATTTAGATGTCTGGGTACGAGTCTGATTGTGAAGGTATCTTTACCTGTGAGCATCATCCTGTGGAACGATAAATTCCTATCCCCATCGTACTCTGAGAAAACTACGCCAGAGGTGATATACCTACCACCATCTCCGGGGTAGTATTTTGGGATAGGAAGATCTCTAAGATCGAAATCCGTTACAACGTTATCCAATATCGGTGCATCGTCTAATATCTCTACGGGTTCAGGTTTTTCAACTGCTTGAGCCAACAGATCTACGATTTGTGACCTATCTACATTCAAAGCCTTCCCAACCCTTTCACGAGTGCCCCATAGGTTTATCATAAGAGCACCTCCTGGGAAATTGGGGAAATAAACCGGTTCTTCTAGATCTTTTAAAGCCTCTTTGGTGACATCCATCTCGTAAGATACTTCTTCTTCAACGATCCTTTTCTCGAATTTGTTGACAAAACTACTGAAAGACAATGTTCTCACTCCTTTTACTCTTCGATATTCTGATTCCTCTACAACACTCATAACTATTAAATTTACTCTTATCTAAGTCTTTACAAAAATAATTAATAAAGTTCCACAATAGGCAACCATGAAAGGGTTATCTTACAAGGACGCGGGAGTGGATATCGACAAGGAAGAAGAAGCTATCTCGGCTTTGAAGAAAAGTGTTCTTTTTGCTAGAGAGGGTATCGGAGCTCCCTTGAAAAGTGACTTTACTGGCTTGATAGATTTTGGGGAGTACGCTCTCTCACTATGCACCGATGGAGTGGGGACGAAACTCCTGGTTGCTGATATCATGGAGAAGTGGGATACCGTAGGTATCGACTGCATCGCCATGAACGTTAACGATACTATCTGTCAGGGTGCAGAACCCATAGCCTTCGTGGATTATTTAGCTGTGGAAGAAGCGGATCCTGTACTGACTGAAGAGATCGGTAAGGGGTTGGAAAAGGGTGCGGAACTATCCAACATGACTATCATCGGTGGTGAAACCGCAACTCTAGGAGATATAATCAAAGGATTCGATATAGCCGGTACGACCCTCGGTTTCGTGAAAAAAGAGGACATCATCGATGGGAAAGATATCGAGGTAGGGGACCATATAATAGGTCTTCCAAGTTCGGGAGTTCATTCTAACGGTTTCACACTAGCTAGGAAAATAGTCGATGAGAGTGAATATGACTATCACGATGAGATGGGATTCGGTGTTATCGGTTATGAACTGTTAACTCCCACTGAGATATATGTTAAACCGATAATTAAAGCACTGAAAAAGTACGATATAAACGCCATGGCCAACATCACTGGAGGAGGTTTGAGGAACGTCAAAAGGATGAATGACGAATTCAGATACGTTATAGATGATCCGCTTGAACCTCAACCGATATTCGAATTTTTACAAGAAGAGGGCGAAGTCACCAATGAGGAGATGTATCAAACGTTCAACATGGGCATGGGATTTTGCTTGGTCGTAAGTTCGAAGATATCTGAAGAAGTCGCTGAAGAGCTCGGTGGAAACGTTGTTGGTGAAGTACAAGAGGGCAAAGGAGTCTACCACACTGGAAAAGATCTAGAATACTGATTCAGTTGAATCTATAACCGAACTCAAAATCTTCGATAAGATTTAAGTATTTGTAAAAGTAAAACCACGACAAATGGATATCTCAAAGTTTTTAGGAAAACTTGATCAGGAAGATTACGATAGATGGGTCGAAGGTCAAAGTTCTATCTGTGACCTGATTGAAAAGCACAAACTTACTGCACTACTTTTTAAGAGAAAGATACTGAACACCATCGATGAACACGAACCTCAGGAACTTGTTGAAATATTTTCCGAAGAATGTCCGGATATCGATATCAGGGATGAAGAAGAGGTTTTAGAAAGGGTAGAAGAAGAACTAGAAGATATCAGAAGGATACTTTGTTAATTCTGAATCAATAAACGAGGAAAGACTAATTACATGTTTTATATATAATGAGTATATCTATGTGATAACTATGAAGAACATCTTAGTCACCGGGTTCGAACCTTATGGTAAGAACGACGATAATCCTGCCTGCAGAGTTTTAGAGATGATCGAAGGCATGGAATTCCATGGATATAAGATTGAAACTCTAAATGTTCCTACGGTTTATTATCGGTCCATAGAAAAAACTGTTGAGAAGATCGAAGAGATCCATCCAGAAGCAGTTATCAGTTTGGGTATGTCACAAAGGAAGAAGATATCTGTTGAGAGAGTTGGTATCAATGTTAACGATGCAAGGATTCCTGACAATGATGAGCAGCAGCCGAAAGATGAACTTATAGATGAAGAAGGTGAAACAGCTTACTTCTCTACATTACCTGTTAGAGAAATATATGATAGATTAATAGAAGAAGGCATTCCAGCACATATATCTAACACCGCTGGAACCTTCGTTTGCAATCATTTGATGTATGGTGTATTGAATCACATCAACAAGTATGAACTAGACATCAAGGCTGGATTCACCCATGTACCCATGATGCCCGAACAGACTTTAGATAAAGATAAACCCAGCATGTGTTTGGATTTGACGGTCAAAGCGGTTGAGATAGCGGTTAAAACAACTATTGAAAACTTAGAGTGATCGATGATGTGGTACGTTTACATTTTAAGATTGAAAGACGATTCCCTTTACACAGGTATCACTAAAGATATCCAAAGAAGGATAGAAGAACACGAAGATGGGCGGGGCAGTAAATACGTAAGGGGAAGGACACCGGTAAAACTCGTTCACTCAGAAGAACGTGAAACCATGAGTGAGGCTTTAAAAAGAGAAGCTGAGATCAAAAGGTGGAGTAAAAGCAAGAAAGAGGACTTCGTAAAGAAAAATGGATGTGTTTGATTGATGGATATAGATAAGATCGATTACTTGATAACCGCTGTAAAATACGATAAAAAAGATCAACTCTTCGAGAAGGTCAGGACCCATGAACACATGGATGATCATGCTGTAGGCTATCCCTACCCGGAAGAGAGAGATAACCTTTTGAAGAAGTTGGAAGACGGATGTTTCTACGCAACCTTGATCTCACCGGATGATGACCAATTCGACTTCCAGGTTGATAAGAAAGTATCATTGGTCGAAGTCGAGGGAGAGAAATTCATAAGGACCGATGGAGAAAAAACAAAGAGGGACTACCTTGAAGATGTGATCATCATACAAGATAAAATACCATAATATTAATTATAGCTTAATAAATATCGGTATAGAGTGTAGAGTGATTCAAATGGGAGTTGGAAAGATAATAACGATGGGAGGGAATGTTAGTATCTCACCCACTGAACCACTGTTCAAAGAATTTTTTAACATCTCCCAGATCATATCTGACGGACAGCCCACCATCGGTATAATACCTACACCAAGCGGTGAACCGGACAGAAGTGGGGAGATTTATTCACGTCTTTTCAATGATATTGGGGCCAACACGGTTGTTTTAAACCCTAAAAGTAGAAGTGAAGCCAATTCTGAAAAGGTTCTCGAAGATTTAGATAGGGCACATTCCTTCTTTATAACCGGTGGCAATCAGCTCAGGATAACTGACCTTTTACAAGGTACAGAGATGGTTGAGAAGATCAAAGAAAAGTTTCATCAGGGTGCCCTGGTAGGTGGAACGAGTGCAGGTGCGGTATGTCTTACTGAGACCATGATATTCGAGGGGACCATCAAACGACATTTTTACAAAGGTGAAGTCGACCTGATCAAGGGTTTGGGGTTTATAGAAGAAGTATTCATAGATACTCACTTCGCAGAGAGAGGACGTTTTCCACGTTTGATACAAGTGGTAAGTGAAAATCCCGCCTTTTTGGGTATCGGATTAGGTGAAAGAACTGGTGCAGTTTGGGATTTTGATAAAATGGAATTCGAAGTCATCGGGAGCGGTAACGTAGTTGCTATAGAAGGCAGACATCTAACAAAAAGCAATGTTCCAGAACTAGAACTCGGTGACAATATGTCAGTTAGTGGGATCGGAGTTCATGTTTTAGGAAACGGAAGTAGATTTCAGTATGAAACATGTGAACTCTACCTTCCGGAAAATGAGCAATAGAAAATATTGGAAGTGGGCCCAGAGAGATTTGAACTCTCGACCTCCCGGTTATCAGCCGGACGCTATAACCAACCTAAGCCATGGGCCCTTATGGATAAGCGATTAAGGGGAGGGTATAAATAAAATTTACCGATGAAGAAACTTAATACTCAGTCAATTTTTTGATATCCTTCTTCATCTCTGAAACCAAGTTAGGGTTGTAAAGTCCCGCAGCAGGATGGTAGAGTGGGATGAGGATCTTACCTTCGTATTCGAACTCCTCTCCGTGGATCTTTGAGATACCTTTCTCACCCACCAGAGTTTCAGTGGCGTGATTACCTAGAGTTCCGATGACTTTTGGATCGATAACTTTTATCTGCCGATTTAAATAGGGATTACAGGTTTTGATCTCACTTTTCCGAGGATCACGATTCTCCGGAGGTCGGCACTTAACAACATTTGTAATAAAAACCTCTGCACGAGATAAACCGGCGGATCTCAACAATTCTGTCAACAACTTTCCAGCCCGTCCAACGAAAGGTCTCCCCTGCTCATCTTCATTCTTACCCGGCCCCTCCCCTATGAGCATGATCTCTGCATCGTCATCTCCTTCTCCGGGCACTGTATTTGTACGTGATTCGTGAAGGGGACAGAGAGTGCATCTGGAGATCTCTTCGGAAATCTGAGTCAGTTCTTCACTATTGTTGCTTTCATCGAAAAGAGTAGTCTGCGGTATGGTTCACACCTCTGGTTCTATTTCGACATCCACATCGATACCGTTCCTGATACTTTGAGTTACTATACAGTAATCCTCGAAGATATCTACACATTTCTCTAATTTCTGTTTATCATCCTCACCGATCCCTGGAAATATATGCACATCTAAATGAGTTATCCTTAATCTTCCATCTATTCTTTCAACGGCCCCCTCTATTTCTCCCTTCAAAGACTTCAAATCAACTCTCTTTTTCTTTAAGCAGAATATCAAACTAGCCATGAGACAGTTCAAGGACGCAGCGGCTAACAGCCTCCCGGGATTGGGTCCCTCCTCATCACCACCCACCTCTTCGGTTTCGTCGGTTATGATCTCGCCCATGCTTTCTTTATCGAATTTAGCTTTGAACTTATAGCCCTCTAAATTTTCCATTTCGACTTTGATACTGCTGTTCTCCATAAGTGCTCTATACAAATTTAGGGTTATCAATTATTAAATATTTTGCTCGATCCACTTTCACACATCCCTGTGTGACACTTTTATAAACCAAATCTACCATAGCACTTTTGATGGAGAACAAGTTGTCCTCCCCTATGAACGGAATTTTCCCTTATGATCCCCGTAAGAACCAGAAAAAGATCATGGAAACCATATTAGAAAATCTGAACAGGGGGAAATCCACGGTATATCAAGCGGCGACAGGTTCCGGTAAGACTATATGCACTTTGACACCGGTATTGAGTTATGCTGAGAAGCATGATAAGAAGGTTGTCTACCTTACCAGAACAAATTCCCAGCAGAAGCAGGTGATCTACGAAACCAGGAAGATAGGTGATTTCTACGCACTCGGTATCCAGGGTAGGAACAACACGTGCCTCTTAGCCCAGGATAATGAAGATCTGCAACAGGGTACTGCCGAGGAGCTTTCTAAATACTGCAGCGATAGAAAGAAGGAAGTAAGAACAGCTATCCAGGAAGATAGTGAATCTTACTCGTGTCCATACTACGCCGGTATGCTTCAGTGTGACCTTAACGAAGTTAGATCTTGGGCTAAGAAAAATATCCCGACTGTCGATGAGTTTCTAGATTACTGTCAGAGGAACGAGCTCTGTGCATATGAACTTTCTAAAGCTCTTATTCCAGAAGCCGACCTTTTAGTGGCACCGTATATCTATTTCTTTTTGACATACATCCGAAGAAATTTGTTAGAATGGATGAACGTGGAATTACCAGAACTTATAGTCGTTATCGATGAGGCACACAATTTACCTGATTATGCCCGTGACTTAGCTTCCATCGAGATCACCAACACATCGTTAGAACGTGCACTCGATGAGGGACAAGAAATAGGGGACCCAGAATTGAACGAAAATACCACGATCTCATCGTTCTGTAGATTGTTCGAAAACATACTTTTAGACGTGGTTCAGGAGTTCGTGATAGAAGAGGATGGTTTGATACCGCCTAACGAAGTAAGAAGTGAACTTCTCAACATAATGGGGATCAACACCAACCAGTTCAAGGGACTTATCAAAGATATGAAGGTCCATGGTGAGATAGTCCAGGAAAAGAAAAGGAAAGAAAGGAAACTCCCTCGTTCATACATACACTCTCTATCAGAGTTCTTAAAGGTATGGTTGTCCCTGGATCAAGCAGAGTATATCAAGCTGGTTAACGGAGGTGACAACCCATCACTAGAAGGATTCTGTCTCGATCCAAGTAACGTGACAGAAGTACTCAACCACTGTCATGCATCGGTCCATCAATCAGCGACTCTAGAACCTTTAGATGAGTACCGTGATTCAGTAGGTTTACCTTACGATACCGATATCAAGATATTCCCAAGCCCCTTTCCAGAGGAGAATCAAAAGATATTCTATAAAGAGGGAGTTTCCACACAGTATGAAGCCCTTCAGCGCAGTGACAAGATGATCCAAAAGCTTCGTCAGGAGGTTAGGAACCTTGTTGAAACGATCGAGAGAAACACCATAGTGTTCTTTCCAAGCTACAGGTTGATGAACGAAGTAGGTGGTTCGATCATGGACGAATACGATATATCGGTAGAACATCAGGGCATGACACAACCGGAATTGATGGAAACCGTTGATAAGTTCAAATCCGATGGTGGTGTACTATTCTCGGTCATCGGCGGTCGGATCAGTGAAGGTATGGATTTTCCCGGGGATGAATTAGAAGTTGCAGCGATCGTAGGGATCCCTTACCCAAAACCGACCGCTAGACAGAAAGGTCTCAGACATTATTACGATATGAAGTTCAATAAGGGCTGGGAATACACCATAAAGGCACCGACCGTCAGGAAGATACTCCAGTCAACCGGGAGGTTGGTCCGGAGTGAAAATGATCTAGGTGCTGCAGTCATCTTAGATGAGCGTGCTGTACACTTCAACAGTTATCTTCCAGATCTATTCTTAACCGAAGAACCCGTATCATCGATCCAAGAATTTTTCCGTGAGAGAAAAGATTTATAACGAATGCGAAACTGAAATCTAACATGCATAAAGTCTGCGACGTCGATATGGAGAAGAACATACTCGAGGAGAATGAAAAATTAGCGGAAAAGAATGCTGAACTTTTTAAAGAAAATGGAGTCAGAGCGTTCAACATACTGGGGGCTATCGGTTCCGGGAAAACATCTGTTATAGAACGTTTATCCGAGGTTATCGACGGGAAGAAAATCGGTGCTATCGCTGGAGATCTAACAGGAGAGGACGACCATCTGCGTTTTAAAGAAAAGGGACTCATATCCACAGCTGTCAACACCGGTAAGGACTGTCATCTAGATGCACATTACGTTTCCCACGCTTTGGAAGATCTACCCGTTAAGGATCTTGATTATCTGTTCATAGAAAACGTAGGAAACTTGATCTGTCCAGTGGATTTCCCTCTTGGTTCGGAGAAAAATGTAGTCATCATATCCGTAACTGAAGGTGATGATATGATACGTAAACACCCACTGATATTTGCTCAGAGTGATATCACCGTCATCAACAAAGTAGATCTAGCAGATATGATGGATGTTGAATTATCTGTAATCGAAGAAGATTATGAGAGAATAAATCCGCATGGTACTTTGATAAGGATGAATGCAAAAAAAGGAGAAGGTATCGATAAACTCGCTGAAGAACTTGACCTTCCTTAATCCTTCCCTTTGTAGTAATAAGAATCCTCTAATTTCACGACCTTTTCTGGATCCTTTTCTTTATAGAATTGAGTTCTCTTTTCCGCCAAGATACCCACTATTATTCCAGCCCCGATCATAAGTCCGATAACGAATGAAGGTAGATGGTCGTAAGGTTCCGGAACGGGAACTGCTACTCCAGCGTTTGTTTTTTCTATTTCAACTGGTTCCATTGATACTTCATCTATATCGGATCCGAAATCACCTTGAATTATCAATCTCCTTTCATCTTCAGACCAGAAATCTAATTCAGAGGACTCGCCGTTAAAAACCAGTTCATTGTTCCAACGGTATAATCCTGTAGATCCGTCCTGATAATAAAATTTGTAGTATTCCTTATCTAATTCAGGTTCGTCTATCATGTACCCAGTCGTACTAACATCCTTGACGATATCTATCATCCCACCGCTGAGATGTTCGATATCGCTTAGAGTGAAAGAGAATGTGACTTCTGAAACATCTCGACTGTAATAAACATCGATATCGAAATTGAGATCACCGATGAAATCATTTCCGTCTCTTAATTCAGTCTGCAGTTGTATATCTGTGTGGGGAAAGGCTTCATCTTTTATCTCTCTTTTATCTATCGTCCAATCACACTCGTGAAGTGGAATATCATAGGTTCTATCTTCAGTAGTTATGATAAAATTTTTATAATCTATACTGTACAACAAATTGTCATCGTGAGATATCGAAACCTTCACTTCATCCTCTAAATCTACGTCTACATCAAAATCAGACGAAGAATAAGCTTCCGAAACAGCGCCTTGTGTAATAGATACTAAGATGATGATGAATAGAAAGGAAACGATGACCTGTCTAAGTTTATTGGCCTTTTGCATATCTTTTCACCCCTCTTTTCTCTATAAAAAAAAGAGAGTTGAGGAGGTTGTTATCTTGATGAGGTCAGGTTAATTTAACTTCAATTACAGTAATACATTAATTTAGATAGTATAAAAGATATTTCGCACAGTTCTCGAATTGATATATTTTAAAATATTTCCTCGAACAAGGGAGCTACTGTCAGCTCACATTTCCCCTTCTCGATGGTATCCGTACAGAAAACACTGTCGCATATATCCATTAATCTTTCTTTTGCATCGTCAACGAAGAGTCCGTGGGTACACCCGGCATGCACCTGTTCCGCGCCCTGTTCTAACAACTGTTTAGAGGCTTCTCTCATAGTTCCGCCGGTCGAGATGATATCATCTAAGATCACAACCTTTTTCCCTTCAACTTTAATATTCTTGGGCTTGATCTGTACTGTTTCACCGTCTATCCGTTTCTTTTCAAGATAATCCCAATCCGTATTTATCTCATCGGCTGCTATCTTCACCCTATCGACACCTCCTTCGTCTGGTGAGATCAGTAAATCGGGTTCATAGATCTCGGAATGCATCCCAAGTAAACTCATAGCTGTGTGATTCTCACAGGGGATGTTAAAAAAATCGATAATCTTTTCGGAATGCATATCAACGCTGTGAAAGGATTCTGCTTGTATCTCTATCCTTTTAGCTAAAGCCCTAGAGCTGACGGCTTCACCCGGTTCGAACATCTGATCCTGGCGAGCGTATGAAAAATACGGTACTATCACATTAATAGACTTCGCTCCGTTCCCAACTAGTGCATCCTGGATAAAGAAGAGTTCAATTAATCTTCGAGTAGGATAAGTTGTCTGTACTAGATAACAGTCCTCCCCTTCTACATCCCCGGATAGACTAACATAGATCTCCCCATCTGGGAAGATCTTCGATTCGACTTCTACATGATCTAAATCATTTCTCTCTATCAACCTATCGCTCAGTTCTGGTGACCCAGGTCCTTTTATCAACATCTTCCTTTACCCGCTACTGCATATAATCGACAGGATATATTTTTTTTGACTCAACGACCTTTCTTTTATGTGATTTTAGCGTAATTGTTTTATAAGAACTACCACCTTATCTTTATTGGTTGATAGCTATGATGCCGGGTGGTAACTCAAGACAGATGAAGCGCATGATGAAGAAGATGGGCATGGAAAGTAATGATATCGATGCCGAGAAGGTGATCATTGAAACGAGTGATAAAAAACTTGTTTTTGATAGTGCTGAAGTCGTGCGTATGAAAGTAAAAGGCCAAGAGATGTATCAGATAGTCGGTTCTCCAAGAGAAGAGGCTTTAGAGGGTAAAGTCTTGATTGATGAAGAGGACATCAAACTTGTTTCCGAGAGAGCCGGTGTATCCAAGGAGGAAGCTAAAGAAGCACTTGAGAAAACCGATGGAAAACCTGCAGAAGCTATCATCGAACTCACCACTTGAATGGTAAAATAACAATGAGGTAATCTTTTGCCAAAGAAAGGGAATGATATCGGGAGTTATATACTCATAATAATTACCGTTCTAGTATCTTTAAGCATCGCCGGTATCAATCTTTTGACGATGTTTGGATTTATAAGATCTCCAGATCTTTTAACGTATAGTGTTTATATAGGTTTGATTTTGGTCCCCGTCGTGATCATCGGGGCAGCTTTAAATAAGATCATCATCGAACAAAAAAAGGTTTTTGAAGGCTTGATGGGACAATCTTCAGATGATAGTCTTAAGTTGGGGCTGAAGATAAATCTAAAGAAGAAAGAAACGATTATGGCTGATACAAAGCTTCATCCCGCTTTTTATTTCAAGATAGCTGTGGCAGCGATATTATCTGTTTTAACTGGAATTTTTACTCTGATAGTAACTGCTGAAGGTATAAGAGGAGATATTTTTTCCATATACCCCATGCTGATCCCTCTTATAGCAGTCCTATCGATCATTCATCTATTTAGTAAGAACATGTTCGAACCGAAGGGATGGAGAGAGTTTTTAGAACATACATGGATCGCTTTTTTTACCATAGCGGTCTCAATATCTTTCATGATCTCATTGAAAAATTATGTCAGAAGTGTATATCCAAGAACTTTATGGGAAACGTTCCTAGGGTTTCCATTCTCTCTTCAAACACTGATGTACTTCGTTATCTTACTTCTTATCGGAGGGATCTTCATAAGACTGGGAGATCTTATTAAATTGGATTCTTCTCCGTTCAAGGCATCGGGTATAACCTTGGTTCTCGTATCGATGGTCTTTTTGATCCCTCAATTTCAGATCATCCCATTAGAATACTTCCATAATCTTATTACATCTGGATTTTCCATCCTTTTGATATTCTATGGGTTAGTCACCGCCATGCTTTTATACAAAGATGCTGGTCTGAGATACCTTGTCACTAATGAGAGGATAGTCAAGCTCAATACTCATAAGCTAGAGAATTCTGTAGTCTATCCCCTGTATAGGTTTAAAGATATAGGCGTGGTGCAGGGCTTTTTAGCTAAGCGGTTCGGTTATGGGAACGTCAATATCCTTTTTCATAAAGCATCCAAGGGACGAAAAAGGTATGATTTTTGCATCCTTCACGGTGTTAAAAAACCTCATCTGTTGGGAAATACTATCCAGGTCCTTGCTCAGAGGAAAATGAAAGTGAAAAAGAAGAAACCACAGAAAATGAAAGTGAAAAAGAAGAAACCACAGAAAAAGAAAGTGAAAAAGAAGAAACTCAGAAAAAAGACCAAAAAACCAAAAACAGAGGATTCAAAGAAACATTTCTATTACCGGGTATCGATACCATTGATAGTATTATGCGTTTTGATCTTGATGATCTCACCTCCACACACTGCTGAGAACGGTGGAATAGAAGATCCATTAATTGTAGAAGAAAACCATGAGTTAACTTTTAAAAACCTCACTCAACATCATATGAATTCGACATTTGAGATCCACCAAGCGGAGGTAGAAGAGGAGGATCTAAGTGCAGATGAAATCCGACAGTTATATCATTCCAATGAAGAAATAAAAGAAGTTATAGAAGAGGACCTGACCTCGCTTACAGACTCTTTTGTTGAGAGCAGATTAAACGAATCATTTGGTTTAGATGGTGAAAGCTATGAAGGGGAGTATAGCTACAATAGTTCGATCGATGAGGACAGTTTAGAAGACACAGAAGAAGGCCCGATAGTGATAACCTCGTACATCGTCATCAATTTTTACCCCACTCGATATGACGTTCCAGAAAATGCTGATTTGGAAAGCCTTTTGTACAGTACATTAAAGATCGGAGGAAGGTTAGAACAGGAATTCCCTATCTATTGTGAAGAGGGGCATAAAACTAGTTATAATATCACTGCTCCACCCGATCTCGCCTTTATTGATGGGGAAGAACGAGAAACATCTATTTCTTTAGGATTGAACAACACGGATGGGTTGACCCCTCGTAAAGAAAATAGATTGGAGATAGGACATGAAAACCCTGTAGAATTGAAAGAAAAGCAGCCGGACGTTAGTTTACTGTTAGATATCTACGAACTGAAAAGAGATGTTGATAGAGAGTATGTCTCGGCCCATGCGGAACTCTCCGGAACGATCGACGAAATACCCGTACCTAGAGCCTTAGAAAGGGATTTACCGGAACCACTGGATATAAAACACATCAATGCTGATTTTTTGAAACTACTGTATGATAACGGTTTCGAAGATGAGATAGATAGATTCTTGGCAGAGAAAGAAGATGAGATCAATTATAGATTAACATCCGTTTCCGGGAAAACCATAGAGGAAAGGTTGATAGTGAGAGGGATCGAAGGCGAATATGAGGTTAACGCTATGGACTCTGGACAGCCTTTGAATATCTTCTATAATGCTTCGTTTGAGAAAGATTTATCTGACGGGAACGAACAGACTGCTTTTGAGATACAAAGAAGGTATCTCATCGATCAACAGGTCATGCTAGAATTGGGCAGTATTCAAGAGTGGGGTCTGAACTATACTATCAAAGTACCGGAGGGTATGGAATTGATGGATGCTGAGGCAAACGGAAGGGGATTTGACATCCAAGAAGATGAGACAGGAAGATATTACATCGAAGGTCGTGTAGATCCGGATAGTGGAGCGACCATCAGTATGACGGTTGGCACATATATAGATGTATATTCATTCCTTCCTTTCGTGATCATAATCGCTGTATTGTTCTTTACCTGGATCGGGATCAATATGTACTCTATTAAGAAAAGAAGGACGAGACATAAATGATCTCATGATCATTGTTCCTTCGAGGTTTTTGAGAGAGCTTCCTCCAAATATTTTTGATCTGTAATCTCCACGCCACTACACAAAACTGCATCTTCCTCCTCGTATTCAAGGTAAGTCATAGTAAGATAGATCCAACGCTCATCACCGGCTTTGCCAGTTATCTTCAACTCGAATCGAGTCCTGCCCTTGTTTTTGTTCTGGATGGATTCGATCCTTTCTCGGAAAACTTTTTCCTGGTCATCACTCACCATCTCCATGAAGTCCATAGATTTCAATTCGTCAGTACTGAAACCGGTGATAAATTCCGTCGCCCTATTTAGATATACGACTTCAGTATTCTTGAGGATAAATACAGCTGAAGAACTACTTTCCACAAGTTTAGTGAATTTTTTCTCAATTTTTTTCAATTGTTCCTTCGCTTTTCTTCTCTCCGTCATATCCGCGGCGATCTCTAACATACCTATGATCTCCCCATGGGTATCCTTTATCGGTTCCCCCCGGATATACCAGACACCTTCATTTTCCGAATATATCATAGCCTCCTCCCTTTCATGGGTCTCAAATGCTTTGACTATCGGGCAACCTTCACATCTCTCGTCTCGTCCGAACCATACTTCAAAACAATATTCGCCTGTCAAGTCCTCCCGGCCTTTCTTTAAAGTATCTAAAAAAGCCTTATTTGACCAGATTATACGCCCGTCTTCATCCTGGTGGATGACGATCTCAGAAAGTGAATTCAATATAGCTGTTTTTTCCTTTTCAGAGCGTTGTAATTCCTCCTGGGCATTCCTATGCTCTACAGATTGTTTAATAGCCTGGGCAAGTACCACGTATTGGGATCGTGGATCGCCGCCTTTCTGGATATATCTGTCCGCCCCCAGATTTAACGCCCTCATAGCTACTTCTTCACGACCTTTTCCTGTAAAAATTATAAAAGGTGTATCGTCCCCTCGGTTCCTTAATTCTTCCAGAAATTCTAGTCCATCCATTTCTGGCATCTGATAGTCGGAAACCACAGCGGAGAAAAAATCCTCTTCCAGTATCTGCAGTGCCTTTCGGGCAGATGATGTTGTTTCAACTGTTAGATTGCCATATATCTCCTCTAAGTAGGTCTTAGATAGATTCAGTATATTACGCTCATCATCTACCAATAGGACTTTCATAGTAAACTCATCTCTTTAAAAATTTGTACGGATATAAATCTATCTCCTAAAAATCGAAAGATGTCACACCTCATACCTTATCTGGTTTTCCATAACAAATTCACCTAATTTTTTGAACGCTTCCTCAACGTTTTTTCCCGTTTTAGCACTGGTAAGATAGTACGCAGTCTTTTTGTTATATGTCTTTTTAAAACTCTTGAACATCCCTTTTACTTCACTAGAAGAAACTGGAACGAATTTTGGTTCTTGACTATATATACTTTTATAATAATATTCATCGATCATGAAATCGTGGAATTCTTCTTTTGTCTTTTTTGTTAATTTGAGATTTTTTTTCTTCTGGAACTCGATCAAGATATCTCTTTTATTACCAGCGAAAACGATGGGTACTTTTCCGATGACCTCGTATAGATCATCCACCCACTGTCTGATATTCTCCAAAGTTTTTTTCCTCGTTAAATCGAACACTATTAGAGCCCCTTCTGCTCCTATATAATTAGATGAATGTTTACCAGGAGACATGGATTTCTGCCCATATAAGTCCCATATAGACATATCTAATCCGATATCATCTAATGTTTTATGTTTAAGATTCACTCCGATGGTAGCGATATAGTCTTCCTCGAATTCACCCTTTATGTATCTTCGAACGAGAGAGGTTTTACCCACGGCTCCGTCCCCGAGGACCAATATCTTAGCAGTATATTTCGCCATATCAGATCCGCCCTTCTAATTCAACATAAATGCTTTATACTATATAAAATCAATTATCGATTGCCTCTTTCAATCGTTCTTCGACGAAATCCTTTTCTAACTGAGATAGGAATCTCCCCAATCTAGGACCTTTATTTTGCCCTAAAAGTATCTTATAAAAGACTCTAAATGCCTTTCCCTTTTTCAGACCGACTTTATCAGCGTTTTCGTGGACCAAACGGTGGAGATCCTCGGAGGTCCAACAATCTTCATCCATGGAATCGTGATATCTCTCCAGAAATTCTCTTTCTTCGGTAGATAATTTTACGTCGGGCATCTCTTCCTTGATCGAGAACTTTACCATATCCGGTGCATAATTTTCCAGCCAAAATTCTACTCTTTCCGCCCTTTCTTTCATCATCACCTGATCCTCTTCACTAGGATGGTCTATATCACCAGTTTCTTGAACTATCTCCCATATCTTTTCAGGGTCATCGTATATCTGAACTAGATTTACCAGATGACGGTATGGGATCCTTTGTGGTTTACTTCTTGGAGGTTCACTCGCCTGGGAGAGTTCATAAACCTTCTTCATCTCCTCATCGTCACCTTCGAAGTACTCTTCTTCATACTTATCGTATTCATCCACAAGATCTAATAGTCCAAATCCAGGGTCGAAATCGATATGAGTATTCAACTTAGGACGCATTATCAGAAATCGAACCACCTCTGGAGAAACCATGTTCAGGATATCCTCTGTTTTTATAGCAACTCCGGAAGAAGAGGACATAGGACCCTTTCCTTTCAACTGTATCCATTCGTAAACTACTGGATGTGGTGGTTCTCGATCAAATATCTTTTTTACAATTTCTTTTCCAGTATCCCAAGAACCACCTGAAGCTGCGTGATCCTTACCGAATGGTTCACAGTCAATACCCAATATCCACCATCTCGCAGCCCAATCACATCTCCATGGGAGTTTACCGTCGTCCTTCCTGATATCTGCTTTCCCCTCGTGCCCGCATTCACAAGTATAAGACACGTATGGATCTTCGAATCCCGTTACAACCGCATTACCTAACTTACCACATTCACAACAGATCGGATTATACGGGAACCAATCCTCACCCAGTTCTCTCCCGGTCTTAGAATTTATTATCTCTGCAACTTCATCTCTCTTGTGGATCACTTTACGCGTGGCCTCTTCATACTCCCCATCAGCATACATCTCATGCGCGTAGATCAGCTTCAGATCCACTCCCATCTTCTTCAAAGATTCTATGAAGGGTTCCATGAAATGCTCTGCATAACTACCGTGTTCTCCACATACGCAGGGGACTTCATTAAGGGGTCTATCTATATATTGCTCATAAGAATCATCTAAAAAGGGGTAAAGTTTCCTCAAAGGATCGATAGAGTCCACTATAAGTATCAATTCTCCGTCAGCTTCTCTAGCAATGGCTTCTCCAGTCAGGATCTCCCTGATATGGCCGGTGTGTATGGGTCCTGAAGGTGCCTCGCCTGTTGCAACTAATGGATCCTTCTCCAGTTCTGCTGCTTCTACTTCTGCCCAATGCATTAGATCACTATCACTAGTTCAACTACTTTTTACCTATCAGTTTAGCTCGTATTAGAGCTCTCAGAGGAACCCCGACGACTTCATCTTGACTATCTTTATTCACGGTCACTACAGATAACACAGCTTCAGCGCCCTCGTTCTCTAAGAAAGTGATAGCACCTTCCATGGTCTCTCCGGTGCTGATCACGTCGTCGACTACAACGACCTTCTTTCCATTTACACCGGCATAATTTGAACTCAATGCACCACCTCCACGTCTTCTGTCTCCTCCGGGTGGTCGATATATCGCTAGTTCTCTGTTCAACTCCTCGGATATCAAAGTCGCCAATGGGATACCGTTTATAGCGACACCGACTACAGTATCGAAATCTTCTTCCATCAACTCCATCTCTTCTAAGATAATATCTGAAAACATTGTGGCGAGTAGACCTATCCTTCCACCAAAAACACCTATCGATCTCCACCCTATCTTTACATCAGTAGGAGGTGTCTCTTCTCTTACATCCTTAGTCAAAAGCCAGGTGATCGTATCTACAGAAAGATTGAGTTCGGTAGCTATCTCCTTTTCTTTAAGTCCATTCTTTTTATACTCCATGGCTTCCTCTACAAGGGACTCGATTCCTTTCATGACAAATCACTTTGCTTCTGTAATCTTTGATACTATTTATAATATTATGGTTTGAACACGTGTTTTGTCCCAACTGCTTATCGGTAATATTTACTTCACCGGAGAACAATAGTTGACTTTTTTTTTAGTATCCCGAATCTTTTCATATCACCACAGTTGAGGCAAATGTATTAAAGGAAAGGTCTGAAAACAAAAATTTTTATAGTCCCATATAATATTATACAGATATGGCGCCATGTGGACTGTTCTTTTGGCTGGTAGTTCTCCTTCTGATCGTCGCCGGGTTGAGCTATATCCTTGGTGCCGATAAGATGGGTGATTTCGCACTGAATGTTATACGTCTTATGATCATGTTCTTACTTATAGCCGTCCTGATATTACTGATATTGATTTTATTTGGGAGATTAGACTGGAGAGAGATAATCAGGGGCCTGTATCAGATACATCGAATCATGATACACCCTTTTAGATTTTCAATTTTTACATAGATCAAACAAAAGAAATATGAAAGGGTATTCTAATCCGGAGATATGAAGATCAGCATAATCGGAACGGGATATGTAGGTCTAGTGAGCGGTGTCGGGTTCGCCAGTAAAGGACATGATGTGATATGTGTTGATATCGTAGAAGAGAAAGTTGAGATGATCAACCGTGGAGAACCACCTATCTATGAAGAGGGATTGGACGAACTCCTTAAAGACGTTGTTTCAGATGATAGATTAAGTGCTACCACCGATACTGAAAAAGCTGTTAAGGAGACTGATCTTACTTTTATTTGTGTCGGTACCCCCTCGAGAACAGATGGTGGAGTCGACATCTCAGGTGTTGAAAAGGCAGTCGAAGATATGATTCAACCTTTAAAAGTCAAAGATGAATACCATGTATTTTGTGTCAAAAGTACTGTTGTTCCAGGCACGACTGAAGAAAAGGTTTTACCGATCCTGGAGAGGTCAGATAAAGTCGTGGGTGAAGATTTCGGTCTGGGCATGAACCCGGAATTCCTACGGGAAGGGATCGCATTAGAAGATTTCTTAAATCCCGATAGGATAGTTTTAGGCGGATGGGATGAAAAGACACTTGACTTCCTTTCAAAAGCATATGATGAATTTGAAGCCCCTAAACTCGAAACTGATATCAAAACCGCTGAGATGATAAAGTATACATCCAATGCTCTTTTAGCTACGAAGATATCATTCGCTAATGAGATATCCCGTATCTGTGAAAGTATCGGCATCGATGTTTACGGTGTCATGGACGGAGTGGGAATGGACCATAGGATCAACAGGGATTTCCTAAACGCTGGAGCTGGATTCGGCGGAAGTTGTTTTCCAAAAGATGTCAAAGCTTTGGTCCGATTTGCTGAAGATAGCGATCTTGAAGCCAATTTATTGAACTCCGTCCTTTCAATCAACGAAGAACAGCCGGTCCATATCATAAACCGATTAGAGAAGATCAGCGGTGGTCTTGAAGATAAAAAAGTCGCCTTTTTAGGTCTAGCGTTCAAGGGAGGGACAGATGATGTCCGGGAAACACGTGCTTTACCTATGGTAGAAAAACTTTTGGAACTGGATTCGGATGTGATCGGATACGACCCTGAGGCAACGGATAATTTCAAAGAACTATTATCAGGGAGGATCCAATATGCCGATGATGTAGCAGAGGCGTTACAAAATGCTGACATATGCATCATACAGAGTGATTGGGATGAGTTCAAAGAGCTAACAGCTCAGGATTTCAAACCGATGAAAGGTAAGGTCATAGTCGACGCTAGAAGATTGTTAGATCCTGCCGACCTCACCGATGACTTCATCTATATCGGCGTGGGGTTATGAAATTTTCATTCACTAAACTAAAATACCACCGACCATAATCCCCTTACGATGCGTATAGCTGTCGTCTTAGAGGATAAATGCAGACCGGATAGATGTGGTTATGAATGTATACAGTACTGTCCTAGAGTCAGGACTGGAGACGAAACTATTGTTAAGACCGAGGACGGTATCAAGATCTCCGAAGAACTCTGTGTCGGGTGTGGTATATGTGTAGATAAATGTCCTTTCGACGCCATCAAGATAATCAACCTTCCAGAAGAGCTAGATGAAGATAAGATACATCAGTTCGGTGAAAATTCATTCCGATTATACAGACTCCCGGTCCCTCAAAAGGGGATGGTTATCGGTCTGTTAGGCGGTAATGGTATCGGGAAAACAACCGCTATACGGATCCTCTCCGGAGAGATAGTACCCAACATGGGTAAGTATGAGGACGAACCTTCATGGGATGCAGTTCTGAGCCGATACTCCGGGACGGGTCTTGGAGATTATTTTAAATCCTTATCCGAAGAGGGGATAAAAACTTCGTTAAAACCTCAGTATGTTGACAATATCCCTGCTCATTATTCTGGTAAAGTGGAAGACCTACTAGACGGGGTCGGAGATGGATATATGCATTGGGTGAAGATGCTGGGTATAGAACATACGTTAGGGTCGACTCTCAAAAAACTATCGGGAGGTGAGCTGCAGAGAGTTGCCATAGCTGCGGCCTCTACTAAAGAAGCTGACGTCTACTTCTACGACGAACCCTCTTCATACCTTGATATGAAACAGCGTCTCAGCGTTGCGAAAGCCATACGTGCCAAAAGCAAGGATAATCAGGTCATGGTTATCGAACACGACCTAGCGGTGCTTGATTTCCTAGCTGATAACGTCCACATCATCTACGGCGATAAAGGTGCTTATGGTGTTGTTGCACAACCTAGAGGTGTTAGAAAGGCTATCAACACTTACCTGAACGGTTTTTTAGATGAGGAAAATGTTAGATTTAGGAATACCGCTATCGAGTTCCATGATCATACGCCTGCGGGGCAATGGCACTCGAAACCCCTGATCAGATATGATAAGCTGGTAAAAAAATGGGACGGTTTTGAACTAGAGACCGAACCCGGTGAGATACCTAAAGGAGAAGTTATAGGGATAGTCGGACCTAATGCCACCGGTAAAACCACCTTCGTAAAGATGTTAGCGGATGTAGTCGAACCTACGGAAGGTGAGATAGAAAAGAACATCACGGTGAGCTATAAACCGCAATATATAAAACCAAGCTTTGAAGGTAGAGTCATGGATCTCTACCATACTGAAATTAGTGATAGTTTCAACACCAGCATGTTCAAATCACAAGTGGTCGCCCCACTGGATTTAGAAGACTTATATGAAAGAGAGATAACCAATCTGAGCGGAGGGGAACTGCAGAGAGTGGTTATAGGATTATGTTTGGGTAGAGACGCAGATCTATATCTGATCGACGAACCTAGTGCTTACCTGGACTCGAGTCGAAGGATGGACGCAGCTAAAACGATCAGGCGCTTCATGGAAAAATCTAGCAAGGCCGGGATGATAGTTGACCACGACGTGTACTTTATAGATTACGTTTCGGACCTGATCATGAACTTCTCCGGTGAACCGGGTGTACACGGGATAGGAGAAGGACCCTATGATATGCGGGATGGAATGAATAATTTCCTGAGAGATATAGAGATCACGTTCAGAAGAGATCCAGACACTAACAGACCAAGGGTTAATAAATTAGATTCCAGGTTGGATAAGAAACAAAAATCTCAAGAGGAATACTACTATACCAGCTGAAATTTCAGATGGTAGCTAGCTGTTCCAGGGTTACACCTTCTTCATTTTTTTCGGATATATATTTTAGTATCCCATCTTTCCTTTCATCTTCTGGGACTAGATTTTCTATTTTTATAGGGCCATCGGGATAGTAATCCTGTTCCATCTTGATCTTCTTTTTCTTATGTAAGAACAGTGAAGATATGAAGGCTGTAACAAGGTCTGATAACCTATTATCATGTATCATATCAAAATCGAGTTCATCGGTTTGGTACCAGCATATCCTCTCCCATATGACTGCTATGTCTTTGTATATGTCTTCCTTGTGGGCTTTAGTTTCGTAGTTCTCTTTTCTCTGTGCCTCTTTTTCTTCCCTTTCCTTTTTGTTCTCTTTTCTCAACCGTTCCATCTTCTCTCGATACTTTGCTTCTTTTCTCGCTTCTTCAAAAGCTTCGACCAATTGGATCAGTGAAACGGGTTTTTTTTCCTCTCTTCTTACCGCTTTTTCCAAGATCGGTTCTTCGTCCTCGAGCACTTCTTCCTCATAATCTAAGTCTTCTGGCTCTTCATACATGTCATAATCAAAACACTCCCACTGTGAGATGAACTCATCCTCGACCACTTCCTCACCTCCATCTTCAGCGGAGGCCAGCGTTTCTTCACACTGCATCTTCAGTATCGACCAGGCCATATTCACCAACTGGCCTGCAACGATGAAATCTATAGATTCCTTATTTTGAGCCTGTTCGAGGTACATGGTTGTGAATGAAACAAGGTCGATATTCCATGGATCCATATTCTCATCTATCACCAATTTGAATATCGAAGCGATGGCATTTTCGAAAGGATCGTTCGATATCTGATACCCACCGTTCATACCTTCAACCATCTCGAGATAGTCGTTGATACGTTCACCGTCTCTCTGCTCATCGATTATAGATTTATGGAATACTAGATGATCTACAACTTCCTTTTTGACATCACTAGATACATCTACTGGTTTTTTAACATCGCATACCATAATTCACACCTCCGTCTTCAGTTTACTCATACCTGATAGTTCAGGTAGATCCCCGCTTTTGGTCTCACCGATGTTGACTTTCATGATCACATCAGAGATCCCGTCATCCTGCATAGTGACGCCGATTATATGATCAGATTTCTTCAAAGTGACCTTCCTGAGAGAGACCTGTATGAACTGTGCAAATTTTGAATTCTTGTTAATCATCTGGGCTACATTCTCTGCGTTGACGCCGTCAAGGTTCTGGTCGATCTCATCAAGCAGATAAAATGGGGATGGGTCGTACCGCTGGATCGCGAAGATAAATGCCATGGATACCAGACTTTTTTCACCGCCGGAGAGTGCGTCGATCCTGTGAACCGTTTTACCTGGCGGTCTCACTTTTACGATCAAACCTCCTTCGAAGGGGGATTCTATACTTTCGAGTTCTATATGAGCTTCCCCTCCTTCAGATAACTCCTTATAGACTTCCTTGAAATTCTCATTTATCTCTTCTTTGACATCCATCAGGCCTACTTTCTTCTTCTCATCGAGTTGATCGATAAGCTTATTGAGTTCTTCTTTCCTGTTTTCCAATTCAGTGTATTTCTCTTTTAGCTCATCCATCCTTTCCTTCTTTTTCTCGTAATCTTTTAATGCCCTCATATTGACTGGCTGCAGCTCTTCCATCTGATTTTCTCCCCGTCTGATGGTGTTCTTCAATTCCTTCATCGACGGGAGTTCTTCATCTCCGTAATCCTCCTCTTTCCCGATCTCCTCTTTAAGATCATCTAAGGTGTCTTCCAGTGAATCTATTTTCTGTTTTTGAGTTCGGATATATTGCTTTTTTGCTTCCAGTTCACTGTCGAGACTTTCCAGTTTATGTTTCAACTCTATCTTCTTTTCCTTCTTCTCGTCTAACTCCTCTCTTAGTTCTTTGATATCGTCTGAGAACGAAGACCGCCTTTCTTCGTATCCTTTGAGTTCATTCCGTTTTGAATCGATCCTTTGTTCGTTCTTCTTTATGGTGGACCTTTTTTCCTCGATCTCTTCCTTAAACTCTTCCCTTCTTGTTTTCATGGACTCTATATTTTCTTCTAATCTCTCTTTTTTATCGATCTTCCTCTCTAGTTCAGATTCGAGTTTATTTAATTTCTTATCTAGGTCCACTTCTTTATCCTGAAGATTGGTAAGGGATGTCGATAATTCCTGTGGACTCACTTCTTTGATGTTTTCAGCTATCTCTTTTCTTTTAGATTTGAGTTGATCTATCTCACTTTCGATATGCTCTATGGATCTTTCCAATTTACTGACCTTTTCTTCGGATTCGGATTTTTCATCTTCCTTTTCCTCTAAAGCTTTAGATTTTCGATGGATCTTCTCTTTGGTCCTTTTGACTTTAGCTTCTAAAGTATCGATCTTCTCTGTTTTGTCCCCTTTAGACCTCAATTCCCCCATCTTGTCTTGTATCTCGTCTATCCTACTCTGTACGTCTTTCAACTCGGATGTGACCTTCTTGAGGTTCTCTCGAGTAGTCTTGAGTTCCGTTCCAACTCTATCCAATTTACCCCTATCGGGAGCAGAAAAGCTCATCATCTTCTTACTCAACGTTCCACCGACCATGGCACCGCTCCTCTCGATCTTCTCGCCGTCGAGGGTCACCATCCTGACACCTCCCATCATCTCACGAGCCGAATCTATGTCTTCCATCACAACTGTGTCCTGGAACACGTACCAGAAAACGTTTTCGTATTCATCATCGAAATCTACAAGTTCCAAGGCGAAATCTACTGCGCTATCATCTTTCACCGCTCTGATGGCTTTTCCTCTTGGACGCCCCTTCCTCATCTTATTCAAAGGTAAAAACGTTGCTCTACCGGCATCATTCTGTTTAAGATGTTTGATAGCCCTTGAAGCGACTTTATCGTTTTCAACAACTATAGACTGCATCCGTCCGCCGGCTGCGACCTGTAGAGCCGTTTCGTATTTTCCATCCACGTCTGCCAATTCTGCGATCGTTCCGTGGATACCATCTATGTCCCCTCTATCTCTGCTTTCAAGTATCGTAGATACAGCTCTACTGTACCCTTTCTTCACATTCTTGGCCGCTTCTTTTTGAGCCTTCAATTGATTATATTCCCTTTCTAACCGGTTCACTCTATCTTCTAGATCACTTTTATCTTCTCTAAGCCTTTTCTCTTTACGCTTTTTATCGTGGAATTCATCCTTCAACTCTTTGAGTTCACCTTGAACATCCTTGTTATCCGATTTCAGTTCTTTAAGGGTCCATTCGCTTTCCTTCTTCTCAAACTCCAAGGTCTCTTTCTCTTCTTCGATCTCCGATATCTCCTCTACCAATCGATCTATCTTATCTCTGTTCCTATCCAATTCTACTTTTTTATCGGCAAGACTATCGTTTTTTTCGTCTATCTTATTTTTTACACGGATCCCTTCCTTCCTCAGATCACTTATCCTATCGTCGGATTCCGTCTGTTTGTCTTTAACTTCTTCAATTTCTTCCTGTACTTCTTCCAATTCTTCTTGCGTTTCGGTTTTATTATCTTTAACTTCTCTAATACCTTTCTTCAATTCGGAAAGTCTCTCTTTACCCTCAGATATCTCATCTTTGAACTGCTCTCTCCTTTCTCTGTTAGTTTCTATCGCATGCTCCGCATCTTCGTTTTCATCTTCAGCCCTAGCTATCGCAAGCTTTAGTTCATTGATTGTTTCTTGAAGGTCTGAACTCTTCTCACCCGTCTTCTCGTCTATCTCCTCCTCTAGGTCTTCGATATCCTCAACTAACGTTGATACCTTTTCTCGGACCTGCTTCTTTTTATCCTTTATCTTGTCGATCCTGTCTTTATTCTCATCGATATCACTTCTGACATTCGAGACTTCCTTCTCCGTTTCCTTGTAGGTTTTCCAGGCCTTCATAGATTTAGCTTCTTTCACTTTGTCAGACAGTTCCTGAAATTTTAGTGCCTCAGTCCTATCATTCTCTAGTTCGTCTACCTGTGTCTGGATCTCGTCCAGGATTATATTTATGCGATCTAGGTCGTCCATGACATCTTCTTTTTTCTCTTCAGCCTCTTCTATCTCACTATCGTATTGGGTGATACCGGCTATATCATCCAATATCTTTCTTCTCTCAAAATCGCTCATCTTGACTATCCTAGAGATATCTCCTTGCTGGACTATGTTGTACCCGTCGGGAGATATCCGAGCGTGGGCTAGAAGATCTTGAAATTCGGTCAAAGAGGAGGATCTTCCGTTGATGTAAAAGTATGAATTGTAACCCTGCTGGTTATCAGATTTTTGGACTTTCCTTGTAAAAGTTATCTCATCCTCGTTCATGGGGATGGTTTTATCCTCATTCTCAAAAGTCAAACTGACCCTACAAAAATCCGCTGGTTTACCATCCTTACCCCCGTTAAAAATCAGATCCGTCAGACGTCCCGCCCGTATCTCTTTAGAGCTCTTTGGCCCTAAAACGAATAGTATGGCATCACCTATATTGGATTTGCCAGAGCCATTCGGACCAGTGATATTTGTATACCCCTGTTTTATGGGTATTTCCATCTTCTTCCCGAACGATTTAAAATTCTCCATCATAACTTGTTTTAGATACAAAATATCTTCCTCCAGTGGATAACTGGGCTTGATTTAACCTTGCTTTTTTCCTGATCAGAGTGCATGATTGATCCCATCCCAAGGGATATAACGTCCGACATATAATTTCTATACGTCGGACAAACACATAAAGCGTTCTAAAAGTATAAAAATATTCCGGTCCATATCCAATTTCCCGTAAGTAAGAGACAAGAAACTAAGTCAGACTCTCTGATTGGATCTTTTTGAACAGTTCTAAGGCGGCATTGGTCTGCATCTCGCTATTTTCTAGGACTGAGTCAAACACAAAGAAAACCGTCATAAATTTGTCTGATTCTTCCACTTCAGCGATATCCTCTTCATCAGATTCATCAAAATACATCTTAATCTGCTACCCACACTTTATATTTAATATCTGTTTCCTTCAATTCTGTAAGTATTCTTTCCTTGATCAGTTTTTTGGGTTTATGTAATAAGGGCACTCTCTCTTCAAGGTCTTCAAAACTCTTAAATTCACCGTTCTCCCTTCGCTCGTCTAAGATCGCGTTCATCTTTTTTTGTCCTAGACCCGGTAACAATTCAAGCATATGGTACCTTTTAGTAATAGGTCTTGCAACATTATAGAACTCTATAAATTTTTCTTCATCATTATCGATGATCTCTTCTATGACGTATGGCACTTCACTCTGTGCCGCATGTGTTAGCTCGTCCCAACCTATCCTCCTCTTTACATGCTTTACTTTTTCTCTTTTATCGACGTCCTTTCCGATATACAATCGCTCACCGATGATCACTGTTTTATCCTCTTTCAATATGAGTTCAAAGAGTTTTAACTCATCCTCGCCCAGTGCGAGGGTCAAACTTTCGTGTTTGTATCCGCCTTGGTCGGGTCTCCCTTCTGCTAGATAATCCAATACGTAAGCATAGTCTTCCATTTTACTAACCTTCCACGTATTTTTTGATCAAATTGATTATATCTTCAGCTTCATCTTTTGAAGGTGTGTATCGATCTTTTGAAAATACGGCTAAAACACCGTCTACCTCTGTCGGTAATATATCTGCTGTCTTGTATGCCAATTCTTCTTTCATGAATTTGAACTCTTCTTGAAGCTTATCTATTAACTCTTCAGTCTCTTCGACATCGAGTTTAACGAATTTTTCTGCATGACTCAGTGCAAGACTCTGTTCATAAGAAATTTCCCTTTCCTCAGCCTCTTTCTCTAAGAGCTCTTTAACCTCAGTTAGTGAAACATATCTGGATTCTTCTGCCATATTCTCCCCCTCATTTCAATTTACGAAGATGCTCAGATCTAGCGATGATCTTTTTGACTTTACCTCCGTCTTCAACTTCGACTACAAAGGCATCTCCCTGTTTCCCAGTAACCACACCGGTTTTACCATGAAATCTTCTATGGGGTCTACCTTTATGCACGCTAGGCTCGATCTTGATCCTTGTTTTCTCTCCTTTCTCGAACTCCTTCAGAGCTCGGGTTATCGGGATCATCCCCCTTTCTCTAGGTTTTTTCCTTAGTATTTTTCTGGTTCCCTGTCTTATTCCTTTAGACTTCTTCATGACCAATCACATCCATTTAGTAGTGTACTTTTATTACGTCCAATTCAAGGACGTCACATCCAACCCCTAGTTTTTCGGTGAGATTAGGTTCGGTACGACCATCATCTCCATGTACCATCTCCTTAACGTACATACCTGATTCACATCTCATGACTATCTCCGATATCTCATCTTCGAGGTTTTCTAGATATATATCTTTCAATTCTCGTATCCTAGTCTTATCGCTTCGTCTGTGGCTTACTCTATGAGGGGTCCTCTGTGAGATCTTCGTTCCCTTTAAAGAATGCAAGGCCTTTTTATATTTTGCCCTATCAACTTTTGAAGAATGTTCGACCTTAACCTTGTATGTCTTATCCGCTGCCGCTTCTTTTATCTCAACTATCTTATCTCTATCAGTAAAAGATAAGGACTCGACTTCGACTCGATCGTCATCCTCAATCTCATTCTGTAACTCTTCAAAATCGATATCTCTTTTTATAGGATTCTTTATCTCCATGACGAATGGTCGGCCGTTCCCTACCATCTTAGCGTCTATATCCTCTCTGCCCATCCCATGTAATGTGAAGTCTTCACCGAAGGCCATCTCTTTTAGGGGCTCACCGATGATCTCTTCAACACTTGTTTCATACATCTTACCTTTACCATCACAGTGATCGCATCCTTTACCCCAGCATTCTTTACATATCCATTTCGTTTGAGGTATCTCTCTGTTGAGTTTTCTATATCTACCGTAAACAAAAAGGGGCGCCACCTCTATATCCACTGTATCGAATCTAGTGTCTAGGATACCCTTGAGATCAGGTCTTTCGAGGTCAACATCTGCCTCTACTTTATCAAAAACTTTCTTCCCGATCTCCCTATTCAGCTCGGATTTTATAGGTTCTGAAGTGGTCACATTGAGTTCGGCCCATAGAAGTTCTTCGTTTTCCTCTATTTCGGGATCGATCCTGGTACCGACTAAAAAAGTATCGAATTCAAAGTCTTCAAATCCTTCTGCGATCAGTGAGGCAAAATGATCCAACTCTTCAAAGATATTATCGCATACCGAACATACATCACTGCTCTCTGGGACCTCGACCTTCTCTTCACCCGTCTTAGCCATAGAATAAAAAACTCTCACTGCTTTCCCTCTTTCCTTGTTTGTGAGACCATGTCCTAACTGTGCAAATAACCTTCCTAGACAATGATCACACAGTTCCTTTTCTAAGGCCTTTTCAGCTATATCTATAATATCCATGATATTACTCGATTAATCGCAATCATATAAAATTATACCTTCATCTGCCGATATTTCTAGCGATCTTGTGCAGCCTTTCCTTGGTCAGAAGTAGTAGCGTTATAAGAACCGTCAAGAATGCCGATTCGGCAATAAATCCGTTTTGGACCATCAAACCTATTAGAAAGGTCAGGAAAAATGCCACAGGTGTAGTTATTCCGATGGTGTGGACTTCGTATTTTAGGTACGCTAAAAGTATCGCAAACCCTCCAAATATAAGCAGGCCGACATCTATCAGGGAATACCCTAACTCTTGGGAAAGGAATGCGAAGATCACGCCTGTAAGAGATGTCATAGGGAATGTTCGAACGCCGGCGATCACCATCTTTTTGTCTTCCCGGTGCTCCCTTTCCAACCCTATCAACGCACCGAGACCGACGGCTATCAAAGCATTTATGACCAGATTTAGATCGACGAAGGCGTATGTCATCGGTTATATAGGATTGCAGGTACATTTTATATTTTCCGAAAGATGATGTATCCGATACTATCAGGTTGAAAAACAATCGACAGATAAAAATATCAAATCTTACTAAATCATACCATGAAACAGAGAATGCAAGCAAAGAGATTTTTACAAAAGGAACCCCTTAAGAACTCCTATTTGATCGCAAGACTGGATGATTATGATGTAATTGTTTATAATGACAAGGACCATAAAGTCGTTCTGATCGAATCGGACGGTTATATCTCGATGAGGGGGGATAAAGATGGTCTGGTCAGCGTCTTATCAGAGATCGACGACGGTGAATACAGATTTCATGCCGTCGACAACGAGGGATATCAGGCCGCAAAAAAGATCATCTCTATAGAAGATGATCGCCCTACGTGGTTCTATAAACGCCCTAGTCGGAACTTTGAGGGACCAGACATTGACGTAGAAAAATTAGTTGTAGGTGATGCCGAGGAGATAAACAAATATTGGGGGCTCCAGGGGAGTGATTCTACAGATTATATATCTGAAAGGATAAGTAATGGTCCGGCTTACGGTATCAGAAGAGATGGTGAACTTGTGGCATGGACTCTGACGCATTATATAACCGATCAGGTACTAAATCTTGGTTTTCTTCATGTGAAAGAGGATTGGAGAAGAAGGGGGTTTGCAAAAGCCATCACAGAACAGATGTGCAGATATGCGGAAGAGAATGGTCAGATACCGGTAGTCGATATTTTTAAAGATAACGAGGCATCGATCTCTTTAGCAGAATCTCTTGGATTTGAACAAATAAGTGAACATCATTGGTTCTCTGGTGCGAAGGAATGATCACGATCAGATCCTATATATCAGCATGATAAAGAAAGTATTTTAGAAATCTGTAAACGTCGGAAAAAAGATAAATACTTAATTCAGATAAGACTCTTTAATGCCAATAAGACAGCCCATAGTGAGCGTTCTAGGCCATGTCGATCATGGCAAGACCACCTTTTTAGATCGGATCAGGGGTAGTACTGTGGCTGATCGCGAGGCTGGTAAGATAACTCAGCACATAGGTGCTACTGAAGTCCCTGTCGGAGCTTTGAAAAAAGCTTGTGAGGTATTGGGCTGTGAGGTAGAATTTTCCTTACCTGGTTTGCTTTTTATCGATACACCCGGGCACCACTCGTTTATGACATTGAGATCGAGGGGGGGAGCATTATCAGACCTTGCTGTACTCATAATCGATATAAACGACGGACTGATGCCCCAGACCAAAGAATCCATCGAGATATTAAAAAGAAACGAAACCCCTTTTATAATCGGGGCAAATAAGGTAGATAGGATCGCAGGCTGGGACTCAAAAAATAAACCTTTCATACGATCTTTTCAGGAACAGAGTAAAAGTGCCCGGGATAGGATGACCGATGCGCTTTACGAGATCATCGGTGATCTTTACGACATGGGATTTTCTTCGGACCGGTACGACGCTATAGACGATTTTTCAAAAAATATAGCTATAGTCCCAATGAGTGCCGAGACAGGAGAGGGTGTAGAGGACATGTTGATGACTCTTATCGGACTGGCTCAAACCTTTCTTAAAAACGAGCTCGAAGTTGAGGAAGGTCCAGGAGAAGGTACGGTCCTTGAGGTAAAAGAGGAATTGGGCTTGGGGACTACTTTAGACACCATAATTTACCAAGGGACTTTAAGAAAGGGTGATGAGGTGGTCATCGGCACTAGAAACAAACCCATCAGAACTAGGATAAAATCACTTCTCAAACCCAAACCTATGGATGAGATCAGAGACCCAAAAGAGAGATTTGATGAGGTCAAAGAGATCAATGCTGCAGCGGGTATAAAAATAGTAACACCTGAAACGGAAGGTATAGTAGCTGGTGCACCGATAAGAGCGATCTGGGACAAAGACGTCGATGAAGTGATGAGGTCCGTTCAAAAAGAGAGCGAAGCAAACATTCAGATCGAAGAAGAAGGTGTGATAATCAAGGCTGATGCGATAGGATCTTTAGAGGGACTCGCCTTCGAACTTAAAGATGAAGATATCCCCATCGGAAGAGCTTCTGTCGGAGATGTTTCTCAGAAAGATATAGTCGACGCGGATACTATGAAGGACCTTTTACATAAGACCATACTGGCCTTCAATGTTAATGTCCTACCCGACGCTAAGGAAGATCTAAAACAGTCGGACGTGAAAGTGATAGAGAACGACGTGGTCTACCGGTTGGTAGATGACTATAAGGACTGGAAAGAAGAGCAGAAAAGGAAGATCGAGGAAGAAAAAAGAAGAGAGATTGTTTTCCCCTGTAAATTCCGTATCCTCGAAGACCATACATTCAGGATTAGCAAACCCGCGATAGTAGGGGTAAGGGTGCTCGCGGGGAAACTCAGACCGGGTAGTAGGCTGCTTAAAAAGAGCGGTAGAGTGACTGGCAGGATCAAAAGTATAAGGGAGGGGGATAGATCGTTAGATCACGCAGAACAGGGTGATGAGGTAGCTATAGCCATATCAGGTGTGACCGTTGGTAGGCAGATAGAAGAAAAAGAGGACCTGTATATAGAAATGCCAGAAGGTGACGCTAAGAAACTGAAAGATATAGAACTCACCTTTGATGAGGAAAGAATATTAGATGAGATAAAAGAGATCAAGCAGCAGGAGGAACCTTTTTGGGGGATGTAAGGTTAAGGTCTTATGAGGTCCTACGAGAATCTATGAGTTATCCCCTTTATCTATGTGCCAATATTTTATGTACAACCATCCTATGATAATCCCTGATGATATGGCCCCCGCTAACAACACCCAGCCCCACCATTGAAGGAAAGGTTTTTTCTCGACTACTACAGTTTTAGTCGTGGTGTTACTATCCCCGTTTTCATCTGTAACGGTTAATTCAACAATGTATTCTCCTGGTTCTTGAAATACGTGGGTCGGATCCTGCTCTTCGGATACAGCTCCATCATCAAATTCCCAAGACCATGAAACTATTTCATCAGGTCTCTCCGTACTATTGTCGGAGAAACGGACCTCCCCCCCTTCTAAGGGTTTTTCTGGATCGAAAGAGAAATCAGCGATCGGATCTGAGCTTTCAACTTTTATGATGCTTTGGGTACTGTTCCTAGTCCCCTTATTGTCTTCAATGGTCAGGGCGATCTCATATTCACCTGCCTCCTCATATGTGTGGGTAGGTTCTAGAATGTCAGAGCTCTCACCATCTCCGAAATCCCATGACCATTCACTTATCCACCCATCGTAGTCAAAGCTGTCCTCTTCGAATTGGACTTCATGACCGGTATATATTTTGGCAGGGGAATAATCGAATGAAGGTTCAGGTGGAAGATTTTCTATCTCAACCTCTTTAGTTGTTTGATTTTCTTCACCGTTATCATCCCAAACTACCAGACTCACCAGGTAGCTTCCGCTGAAGGAATAACTGTGGTTCACTACCTCTCCATCTGAAACGTTCCCATCGTCAAAGTCCCAGTGGTATTCAACTATATCTCCATCGGGATCGTAAGAATCACTGATAAATTCGACATCATCTTTGGCCGTTGGATCTGCAGGTTCGTAGGTGAAATCCGGCCGGGGTGGGATGTTAACGACCTCGATAGTTTTCGTAACAGATGACTCCATACCACTATCGTCTCTAACGGTTAAAGTAACGTCATAAGAACCTAATCTATCATATCTTTTCACCGGTTCTTTTTCGTAAGAACGATTCCCATCGTCAAAATCCCAAGAATAATTTACATCCCCATCTAGATCATAACTGGTATCGTAGAACTGGATGTCATCGGTACATGTTGGTCTCTCAGGGACATATGTAAAATTGGCAGTGGGTGTAACAACCCCCTCGATCCTGACATCATCTATCCACCATCCCTCATGATCTGTGTCATGTGTATCGGTACCTACTCTGAATCGGAAAAGTATAGGATCCTCCTGATTTGAAATATTGACTACCTCTTCAACCCATTCATCTTGATTTCCAGTGAAAGCCTGTTCTCCTTCTAATGGATTATTGTACCCCGTATCCAATTCTTCATCGTAACCATCCTCAGGGGTAATTTTTTCCCAACCTGAACCATCGTTGACCTCAACTATACCCCCATCGTATCCCTGCTCAAGATCATATCTGTGATACCACGAAAGTGATACATTCTGCCATCTGCTGGTATCTATGTGGGGTGAAATCAACGACTCGTTTAACTCTCTACCATAATCTCCCTGACCAAAATTCCAGGAAAGGTCTCCAGAGTATGAATCAGAGTCGACCACTTTCCATCCATCATCAGGGGACCACCCGATATTACCTTCTTCAACTTCGTCGATGTTTGAAGATCTAAAATGATAGTATTCTCCTTCATTGTCATAGATCCTCCAGTTCCCGACTTCATCTGTGACATTTATTTTAAAAGAATATGACCTGTTAGGTGTTAAATTATCTAATATCATCGAATGATCTTCAGTGAGGGTTTCGGTTTCAGAATTCATATCCATCTCCTCGTCGATGCCGTAATTTACAGAAATTACAGCAGGTTCATCTGTTTTTAGTGATAACTCTGCGGCTAATTTTTCTTTAACTTCTACATCTCTGATCTCAGCAGGGAGACCATCGATGTAAGCCGATGCCGTTTTTTCCTCTGATGGATTCTCATCATGGTAGACAGCTTCTATCAGATCGTCATGGGAAACATGTAATATTTCGTCGTTCTGTTCTCCTGAGGTCTGGATCGACCCTGTAAATACGCCGTCTATGTCACCTTCGAACAATTCAACGAATTTTCCTTCAGGGTCCGTATCGCTGACCATCTCTATCTCTGTACTCCCTTCCCCGATCAGGTCTGAATCCATCAGAGTTATGTTCACCGTATCCTCCAAAGCGTATTTATCCTGATCCAGGTTAACGCTCCCGTTAGAGGTTACATTCAGAGCGTTGTGAGCCATCAAGGCATAATCCTGATTCGACGTCCCGTCTCCGTTAGTATCCTCCGGGATATTATAACCTTCGACCCTCACTTCGTAAAATCCCCGCTCAACCTCATCGGGATGTATGTAAACGTTTTCTACAACATTTCTGTTATCGAATCCGTCGCCGTTATCATCGAATTCTGTTGATGTATCAGTATCGGCCCTTGTCCATCCCTCATCGAATGCGTTCCCCTTGTATCTTTCACCGCTGGGGGAGATAACTTCTAGATTTAGGTCGTTTTTTAAGGTGGGACTATCTTCGGCTTCGGCATGCTTATCGGTCCATGTGAGTGTTATCTTCATGGGTTCATCGTTTCTATCTGGATACAGGTAGTAGCCATCGGCATCGCCTGTTTCTAGCAAAGATGTTTGATCGTTAGAGACATATTGAACATCTGACCCTAACACATTCGTTAGATCCACCAGCCCCCATCCTTCGTATCTATTTGGAATATGGTCGATCTTCCCGTCCCCTGAATGATCCGTTTCTAGATCTCTAGCGGAATTGATCAATATCGCTTTTACCATTGCAGGGCTGGGTAGATGGCCATAAGTATTCTCGTAGTATTGTGAAACCACCGCCGCGGCTCCAGCAACATTAGGGTTTGACTGAGAAGTTCCTGACCCCCATTCATACCTTTGATCTTCACTATATAGTCCCCACAGATTACTTTCACCTAACATCGGTGTACTAGTGGAAAGTGAAACTCTACCAGGTGCTACGACTGTGGGTTTCACACGGTTGTCTTCCGTCCATCCCTGAGAACTGAATGAAGGGATCGAATATGGATCATCTGAACTACCGGAAGAACCATATAGATGAGCATCTGGCATGTATGATTCCGTAGCCCCGACGGTGATAACGTTCTTAGCATTACCTGGGCTGCCTATAGTACTATATCCTTTTTCACCGTCATTACCCGCGCTAGCCACGATAACCATAGGCTGGTTGTCAGTAATTTCCGGATCTGCATCTCTGACCGCTCTATCATAATCTGAATCACTATCGCTGTAGGCCCCATCCCCCTCTTCTTCACCCCAAGAATTTGAATGAATGTACACATCTCCATTTTGCTTCGCATCCTCTATAATATCATAATAAGATACTGTGATAGGAACTGACCAGTCTCCTTTATCATCGAAAAGTTTCTGCGCATAAAGTCCCGAATCGTATGCTAATCCCTGTGATAGATAATAGGGAGCATGTCCCTGGTACTGCAGACCGGTCCCGCTATGTGTATCCCCTGCAGCTAAACCAGCGGTATGTGTTCCGTGCCCGTATCCATCACTCCAGTCATCTTCGACTCCAAAATCGGTACCTCCTATGACCCTGCCTGTAAAATCATCATGACCCGCATCTCCCTGGGTCCCATCTCCTATCCCAGTATCCGCGATCGTTATGTTAAGTCCCTCACCGGTATAACCGAGATGATTCACATAAGCACCGAAATCACCGGTTTCCCGGTAAACCGATGAAGGATCATCCGGATCCCAAAAGCCCCCTAACAGCTGTGATCCCATCTCGCTGGTCAAGGAAGGTTCTTTGATATTCTGGATATATATCACATCATCCATTTCGACCAATCTTTCAAATATATCTGGATCTCTAATTTCAGTCAATATCTCTGAACGACTTCCTCTATCTTTGGAAGCATTTATGTTTATTAAACTGTTCAATTTAGAGATAGTATTTTCATCTCGGATGATATCGATACTGACAGTTCCTGTTTCTATATCCGATTGGATCTTATAATCAGATCGATACTCACCTATCCATTCTACAAATTCGAGTTCGTTGAGCTCCCTTAGAAGAGCTGGATCCATCCGCACATGATATGCATAATTCGGTACATAATTGAGTATATCTACACCTTTAGATTCAAGACCGTTTCTCCACTCAGACCTTACAGGGCCCACCATACGTATCAAAAACTGGGTATTTTCTGACCTAGATACTGATCTTTTGGAAGATATATCCAGGGTTTTCCCCTTCACATAAACTTTAGTATGGTTATGCAAAGTGTCTATGTCTAATCCATCTTTATCGATAGTTTCTAATTCGTTCTCAGTCCCTCTTATCAGTACGAAGTTATCGTATCTTTCGATCAGATCCATATCTGAACTATCCAATCGGTCTGATATCTCCTCACCGGTGTCCCGCAATAAAAAATACTTTTCTGAAAAATCTTTTTCCGATGTGGGTGCCGCTACGCTGAACAGCGAAGCCAAAATCAACAATACAACAAAAACAACAAAAAAACTCATCATTCTACTACCCATCATATCTCACCTAAGATATCCACTTTTGTAACGATACCTATTATCCGCCCTTCTCTTGATGTTAAAACACAGGGTTGATCCATCAGTAATTTTTTGACAGTTTCTATTCCTGCATTCTCATCTATAAGTGGGAATGGAGGGTCCATTATCTTTTCCACGGGAACGTCTCTATCTATTGTCTCATAGTTTTTCAATAGACTACTTTCAGTTACGCCTCCTTTCAACAATCCACCATCTATAACGGGTAGTTGTGAAACAGCATTTTCCTCCATGATCTGCAGAGCGGTTTCCACCTTATCGTTTTTTTCCAGTGAAAGTATATCTTTTGATTGTACTTCTTTTACTTTCTTATTCATAGAATTTTGTTCGATCATCTCTTCGAGTTTGTCCAATATCTTCCTTCCCTTTTCATAAGATGGCGTAGTATTTCCGTTTTCGATCTTGGCGATCAGTGATTGACTAACACCAGATCTTTCAGCTAGTTCTGTTTGAGTCAATCCGAGTCTCTTCCTAACAGCTCGAATTTCCCCTATGTCTTTCAACATATCTGAATATTGTTTAAAACACTATTTAGATTTATTCCTATCCGAATAATAACGACAATAAATTATTAATAAAGTATCTATAGTGAAGGTTTTGTCCTCTTTGGATAGTACGATCCAATAGGGATAGTTAATGATTTAATTTGCCAATAAAAGTAAAGAGGAGAAATATTATGAATATCGCTGCTGAAACCCTGATAGAAACCCCTATCGAACAACAGAATATCGAGATAGTTGAAAGAAAAGGTATAGGACATCCAGACAGTATAGCTGATGGGATAGCTGAAAATATAAGTAGAAATCTTTCCAAGATGTATATTGAGAAACACGATAGAATACTGCATCATAACACTGATGAAGTCCAGATAGTGGGAGGACAAGCCGACCCTAGATTCGGTGGAGGAGAGGTCCTAGAACCCATATACATCCTTTTGGTCGGAAGGGCTGTGACCGAAGTCGATGGTGAAAGGCTGCCCTATAAAAGCACGGCTTTGAATGCTGCGGAAGATTACCTCCGAAAGACATGCACTCACCTTGATCTAGACCACGACGTCATGATGGACTGTAGGATCAGCCAAGGTTCTATCGATCTAAGAGATGTCTATGACACGAGTACCAATAATGCTAATGACACCTCTTTCGGAGTCTCTTTTGCTCCTTTGAGTGATACAGAAAAGGTAGCTCTAGAGGTGGAACGATTCATCAATGGCCCTCTGAAGAAGGATCTGATAGAGGTCGGACAGGACATAAAAGTCATGGCTGTGAGGATGGGAGATGAGATCGATCTTACCATCGCAGCCGCCATGATCGATAGATACGTACCTGACCCGGATCATTATAAGAGTGTTGTAGATGAGTTGAAATCCAGAGTCCACGATAAAGCTTTGAAGATCACAGATAGAGATATAAAAGTGGAAGTTAACACTGCTGACAATTACGAGAAAGGTACGTATTACCTCACGGTTACTGGTCTATCTATGGAGAATGGTGACGATGGTTCCGTTGGGAGAGGTAACAGGGTCAACGGTTTGATCACACCTTTCAGACCAATGAGTATGGAAGCAGCGGCGGGTAAAAATCCTGTAACCCATGTAGGCAAACTCTACAACATCGCTTCGAATCTGATAGCCGAGGATATATACCAGGAGGTCGGAGATAGTATACACGATGTCTTTGTCAGGCTGGTTTCCCAGATCGGTAGACCTATCTCAAAACCCCAGGCGGCCAGTATACAGTTGGTAGTACCGGAAGAAAACGATTATTCACAGGAACTAAAAAAAGCTGAAGCCATCGCTGAAGAACACATAGAAAAAATAAAAGAGATAACGGATAAAGTTCTTGAAGGTAAAGTCAATGTTTTCTAACCGATGACCATCTTTGTGAACACCTTGCAATCCTTAACTATATATTTTAGATGGGAGTATTCGTTCGACTGGTGAGCCATCTCATCGTTAGAACACCAAACAACAGCGGGTATGCCCTTCTCCCTTATATGAGCAGCTACTGTTCCACCACCAATACCGACCAATCCTACTTTTTCACCAGTTACATCCTTCAAAGCCTTCTTCAGTTCGATCACCACTTCTGCGTCTTTGGGAGTTCTTTGTGGGCTACTTTTTTCCTTCGTGAATTCGATGTCGAAGCTCGCCCCGGTTTCTTCTGATATCTCGTTTGCAGTTGACTCGAATACATCTTTGACTTCGTCGATATCGATAGAAGGTAATATCCTACAATCGAAGTATTGTATATCCGAACCAGGAACCGTATTGATGTTCGGTACGTTTGCTTCCCTTTTTGTGGGCTCGAATGTACTTACAGATGGATTAAAGAGTTCTTCCTCCTGTTGGAATGTCTCGTGTAATCTCTTATCGGTTTCCAGCATATACTTAGCACCGACTCTATTGGCGTTTATTGTATTATCCAATATGGCTGCGTGACCCTGTCTACCATGCGTTGTGACTTTGACCCAAAGGGCAGATTTTTCTACAATCTCTATTTTCATACCATGTTCTTCACTGTGATCAGGAACTATAACAAGGTCGTCAGGGTCTATCAAATCCTTTTCCAGCAGATGATCGATACCGTATTCACTACCTGTTTCCTCGTCGGACACTAACATGACCTTGAGATTGTATTCATGTTTTACTTCGAGTTCATCCAAAGCCCTTGCGGTGAAGATCGATGCAATAATTTCCTGACCATTATCCTCTGACCCCCTTCCATAGATCTTTCCATCTTTAAACACCGGTTCAAAAGGGTCTATATCCCATTCGTCCAGGTCGCCAGGTGGAACTATATCAAGATGTGCTATTATAACTACACTTTTATCAGATCTACCTTCTTTGACTGCTACTATATTCGGTCTGCGTTCAGATGGTACCCTTTCATCTGGCGCATCGAATCTTTTAATTTCATCGAATCCGAATTTGGGTAATATGTTCATCAGGTACTCCGCTCTTGCCATCTCACCTTCACCATCATTATCGGGCCCGATCGATGGATATCTCAATAGTTCCATCAATGTTTCTTTCATCTCATCAGAATAACTCTCGATCAACTCGTATGTCTCATCCATGTTTACAACCTCTACGTGATAACTATCAAGCAGGTAAGGGATGTTCCTCATAATCTTGCTTGATATCTTCCCCAGTTAAATCAAGATATATTTGTGTTGTGGTCAAAGAGGAATGGCCTAGCATCTTCTGAACGGTCCTTAGATTCATACCGGCCTTCAAACAATGGACTGCGAAACTGTGTCTTAACATATGGGGATATACATTCTTTTTCAATCCTGCTTTTTTTGCGTATTTCTTTACTATCCTCTCGACCTGTCGCGTCGAAAGCGATTCTCCTCTTTCGGACAGGATCAGAGTTCCTTTATCTGCTCCTGCTTTATAGAACTCGATCAAATCTAAGGTATCTGCATCGACTGGAACGACCCTATCTTTATCTCCCTTTCCACTCCTTACCGTGATCATCTCTTCTTCGAACCCGATGTCCTGGATCTTTAGATTCGTAAGTTCAGAAACTCGAAGTCCACATCTATATAAGATCCTGAGAATAAGTCGGTCCCTTGTTTTATTCCTAGAGGGTGCTTTGAGAAGTTTCCTAACTTCGTCATCCCTTAGATACTTGGGTAGTTTGCGTCCCATTATCCCACCATCGTCTGACAATATGTATGACATTTTAATTACGTTTTTGAAGGTATAAAAATATTTGGGTGAGTATTCAAAACTTCTGTAGTGAAAATATTTATATCTAGGCCTTTTCTAGCAAGGAAATACATTTGGGCCTGTAGCTCAGCTAGGCAGAGCGATCGGCTCTTAACCGATCGGCCGGGGGTTCGAATCCCCTCAGGCCCGCT
>JAWOGF010000007.1:0-29908 GCA_046497075.1 Candidatus Saliniplasma sp. | reverse complement strand
CAATACTTTCCTTTCCCAACTTCAATACTACTCTTCCCCAACCTCAAAACTACTCTTCCCCAACTTCAAAACTTTCCTTTCCCAACTTCAAAACTTTCCTTTCCCAACTTCAAAACTTTCCTTTCCCAACTTCAATACTACTCTTCCCCAACCTCAAAACTACTCTTCCCCAACTTCGAAACTACTCTTCCCCAACTTCGAAACGAGACCTGAAATGCTCATCATGTTTAATTATGTTCATACTATTCAATAACTGGTATCTTTATGGTATATTTAGGAAGTTAATATGTTAGAGAATGAAAAATATAGATGGATCATCCCTCTTTTAGCCTGGTCCCTTTACCTGATCCTACTGATCCCAGCTACACGGGCCATCGGGTCAGCCGCCACGATGACATTGATAATACCTGTATCGTTGACCGGTGCCACCCTCGGATCGAGGTACGGTACGATAACCGCCGTAGCCGGTGTGGGATTTAATATAATAATCCTTCTTCTTCTAACAGATTTTTCTATGATATCGACCCTTCCTTTCATCCTAGGCTCATTTTTGACCATCCTCGTAGGTTTTTTAGCCGGGAAGACGAGGGATATGAGTGATAGTTTGGTAGAAGAGGTCCGAAGAAGGGAAAAAGCAGAAGCGTCCCTCAATAAAAGTAAAAAACGTCTTCAAAAATTACATAGACTCACAAAAGATCTTCAGAAAACAAAATCAGAAGAAGAGACCTACAATCGAACATATAAGATCTTGAAAACGGTCATCGAAGCAGACTTGACTTATTTTGATATCCTAGAAGATGGTAAATCCGTTAGAGATGGAAACGAACTAGAATTCGAGAACTACGCTTCCTCTAGAGGTCCTATCGAAGATATTTCTATAGACCCGCATACCGAGATCAAGATAGGGATAAATGGAAGCAATATATCTGAAGAAGAGTATATAGATATGATAAAGGTGGTCGGACTACATCTCAGGGAATCGATAACCAGGGTAAGAACTGAGGAGAGGATCGAATTTTTACATTCCATGCTCAGACACGATCTAAATAATAAAATACAGATATCGAAGGGTTATCTACAGCTCCTAGAAACAGTTGGTATGACGGAGGAACAAGAAGATCAAGTAGAGAAAGCCATCATCTCATTAGAGCAGGGCATGGATATAATAGAAAAAGTCAGGAAGTTGAGCAGAGTGGAAGAGGAAAGGACCAGAAAAGTAAATCTAAATTCAGTGATGAGAGACATGATCGAATATTATGAACCTATAGCCGAGAAAAATAACATGGATATAGAATCGGATCTAAAGAGATCGAAGGTAGATATCAAGGGCGGTGAATTACTCCAAGAGGCATTCTCAAATATCATCTCTAATTCCATCATCCATTCGGAAGGAGATCAGGTCAAAATTTTTAGTGAAATCACTCAAGATGAAGTTATCTGCACCATCGAAGACGACGGAAAGGGGATCGAGGACAAAGAGAAGTTGTTCATTCAGGGTTACAGAAGAGGAAAGAACGCGGGCACTGGTCTAGGAACGTACTTAGCCAAAAGGATAATCGATAGCTGCGGGGGGTCCATCGAAGTGAAGGACTCGGCGCTAGGTGGGACTCGATTCGACATATATCTAAAAAGGGTTTAGAACGATGATGATAATACTGCATAAATAATATATACCGTACACAATCTTACAAAAAGAGCTTAGATTGATTGGGCGCATTTCGGTGAACCCATAACGTAAAAAATCAGATATAGGTGATATTGATGAACGAACGAGACCTGAAGATCGTTGATGGCATATTCAATGAACTTCACGAGATAGAAACACGTGGTTCTGTAGTCTTCAACTCCAACTTTACCCAGATCGCAAAAACAAACCTGCTTTTACTCAAAGGTCTTTTGGATATAGATGGGGAGAAAGGACTCTTTGTAGTTCTAGACAGACCACATCAATACATGTCCTACCTTCTCCATATGCACGATGTCAGTCAGGAGAGGCTGTGGTACATCGATACCGTCACACACGTATCTGGAGGAGAACGGGAAGAGGAAAAGAACGTAAATTTCTTGGAGGACCCTTTCCATGTTGAGGACTTATTCGAATCATTCGATACTCATGTGAACGCGGGATTCCAAGGAGAGTTCACTGATATCGATAATATAGATTTTATACTGGTCGACAATGTTGCGACCATGCTTAATTATAACGAAACGAAGCGTGTCGAGAGGTTCATAAAGATGTTCCATTCCTTTTTATCGGATCATCCTCACGTACTGGGTGGTTTGACCATAGACCCAGAATCGAATCCTGAATTGAATGAGATAATAAATAATTATTTTGATTTTGTCATAGATGTTGAATCTATCAAAAAGGAGGCATTACGATGACCAATGGATTTAGAAGGATACCAACGGGTGTAGACGGGCTAGACGAGATGGTAGGCGGAGGTTTCCCGTTCCCATCTGTAGCTTTAGTTGCAGGTGGTGCGGGAACCGGTAAGACGACCTTCGCCATGGAATTTTTAGTCGAAGGTGCCAAGAAAGGCGAACAGGGTCTGTTCTTCACAACTTTGAGCGAGCCCACCCAGTGGATGCTCAGGTATGCCGGCCAATTCGACTTTATCGATAAAGAATACTTTGGACAGGAGATCCAGTACGTTGACATGGGCTTGCTGCTTCAGAGTGAAGAGTACGAAGATATCTTGGATTTTATCGATGATAAGATCGCCGAGATCATGCCTCAAAGGATAGTCATCGATCCTATAACCGTAGTTGGAACCTTTTTCGAAGAAGACTACCGCAGCTTCCTGTTCGAACTCACCAATCTCTTGAAAAATTGGCAGGCCGTAACCATACTTACCGGAGAGGTCAACCCAGGAGAACCGTATCCACCTCAGATAACCTACGCCGTAGATACAGTGATACTGCTAACCATGTTAGAAGAGGAAGGTTCAAGAAGAAAATACTTAGAAGTCTTAAAGATGAGAGGTACCGATCATACCACTGGTAAACAGCCTATAAGTATCACCACCGAGAACGGGATCATCGTACTTAAATCCAGGTTCTGAATGCTCGATCACCGTTCCTGTGTAACGTACACTACCGTTTCCATCTTGAAACATTAAAAAGTATCAGCGGTTTTGATGATCTTTTTCATGCGTGTCAATCCGTGACACACCAATAAAGCGTAAGTTATTTATAGAACCTCTAAAAATACCCAAATGGAATGATAACATGCAACCAGGACAACAACCAGTACTCGTATTATCTGAAGATACTGAGAGAGAAAGAGGAAAAGACGCTCAGAAGAAGAACATAGAGGCCGCTAAGGCTATAGCCGGCGTCGTCCGCACCACTTTGGGTCCGAAAGGTATGGACAAGATGCTTGTGGACAACCTCGGCGACGTTACTATCACGAACGACGGTGTGACCATGTTGAAGGACATGGATATCGAGCACCCGGCCGCCAAGATGGTCATCGAGGTCGCTGAGACCCAAGATGACGAATGCGGTGACGGTACAACTTCCGCTGTGGTCCTAGCAGGAGAACTTCTAAAGAAATCGGAAGACCTGCTCGACAAAGACATCCATCCGTCGACTATAGCTAAAGGATACAGGATGGCTTCTGCTAAGGCGATAGAAGTATTAGACGATATCAAGAAGGACATATCCATAGAGGATGAAGAAAAACTGATAGATATCGCTACTACAGCGATGACAGGCAAATCGATAGAGATGGACAGGCATTATGTAGCAGACCTAGCCGTTAGAGCTATCAGGCAGATCGCCGATAAAGAAAACGGAAATTACACAGTAAATATCGACAATATCAAAGTCGAGAAGGTGTCCGGTTCTACAGTCGATAAATCTGAACTCGTAGACGGGATCATCCTCGATAAAGAAAGATTACACGATGGGATGCCAAAAGAGATCGAAGACGGAAAGATAGCTCTGCTCAATTCAGCTATCGAGATCAAAGAGACGGAAACTGACGCGGAGATCACTATCACAGATACCGACCAGATGCAGGATTTCATAGAACAGGAAGAAGAATCTATCAAAGGGATGGTCTCCAAGATCAAAGAAAGCGGGGCCGACGTAGTACTGTGTCAGAAGGGTATCGATGATCTAGCACAGCATTACTTGGCCAAGGAAGGCATATTCGCTATAAGGAGAGTCAAGAAATCAGACATGAAGAAACTCGCCAAATCTACCGGCGCTAACATCGTAACGAACCTGCAGGACCTCGAACCCGAAGACCTAGGTGAAGCCGGACATATAGGTGAAAAGAGGATATCCGGCAGTACCAAGACCTTCATCGAAGGAACCGACAGCGGTAAATCCGTATCACTGTTGTTGAGAGGAGGTACGGACCACGTGGTTGACGAACTTGAAAGGGCCGTAGAAGATGCTCTGAAAGTCATAGGCGTCGCCATCGAAGACGGAGCTATCCTCCCAGGAGGAGGCGCAACTTCCGTGGAACTCGGTAACAGGATCCAGGATTATGCCGGAACCGTTAAAGGTAGAGAACAGTTGGCCATCGAAGCCTTCGCAGATTCACTATCGGTCATACCGAGAACTCTATCCGAGAACGCCGGTTTAGACGGTATCGATATACTCATGGAGATCAACGCAGCTCATGAGAAAGAAGGTAAGAAGCACCACGGTATCAACCTACAAAACGAAAAGATCGAGGATATGTTCGAAGCACGGATAATAGAACCACTGAGAGTCAAGAAACAGGCCTTAGAATCCGCTACGGAAGTCACCGATATGATACTCAGGATCGACGACGTAGTCGCTTCAAAAGGTGACGGCGGAGATGCAGGTGGACCTCCAGGAGGACCCGGCGGTGCACCCGGCGGAATGCCCGGTGGAATGGGCGGCGGAATGCCTCCAGGAATGTAAACTCAGATAAAAAACACTTAACCTAAAAACTCTTTTTTTTATTATTGTTCGCATCAGATGAGAACTTTTTAGACACCTTTAACCCAAGATTATTAATATGATTACAATCATAATGATTACGTTCATATTATGTTCGCTGATAGAGAAAAGGAGTTAGAGACTCTCAAGAAAGCCTACGAAAGCGACAGATCTGAATTCGTAGTGATCTATGGGAGACGGAGGATCGGAAAGACCTCTTTGGTCAAACAACTCGCAAAAAAGTACCCCGTCATATATTATCTAGCTGAGAAATTACCTTTGAAACAGCAGGCCTTGGACTTCACAGCACAGGTTGCAGACGAGTTCGATAGGTTTCCCCCTGATGTAGAAAACTGGAAAGATGCTTTTGAATTCGCCCTCCAAGGATTTGACGAAAGAGTCATAATAGCCATCGACGAGTTTCCATATCTGATACAGGGTGAGGACAGGATACTTTCTCATTTTCAGAAATTATGGGATGAGAAGCTCTCCGAAGAAGACATTGTCCTCATCCTCATAGGCTCGAGCATTTCTATAATGGAGAATGAAGTCCTTGATTATAAAAGCCCTCTTTTCGGAAGGCGTACTAGACAGATGGAGGTCAAAGAGCTGCCTATTCAAAGCTACAAAGATTTCCTTCCAAATTACTCGAATGAGGATTTAGTAAGGGTTTACGGTGTGTGTGGAGGGATACCAGCATATCTACAGCGGTTCGATGATTCTAAAAGTATTTGGGAGAACATATCTGATAATTTTTTCAACCAGGATGAGTATATGTTCTCCGAGCCTAACTTCATTTTACAACAAGAATTAAGAGAACCTTCTACATACAGAATGATCCTGAAGGCGATAAGCGGGGGTAAATACAGATTGGGGAAGATAGCTGACGAGATCCATCGCCCAGTCACCGATTTACCTAGGTACCTCTCAAGGTTAGAAAGGCTCAGGATAGTTAAGAAAGAGGTACCTTATGGGAAATCTATAGAAAAATCTAGAGATACGAGATATTTCGTAAGAGATAATCTGATGTCCTTCTATTTCAAATTTATTTATCCCCACCGTGGACTCATAATAAAGGGTAACGGAGATGAAACACTAAAGAAGATCAAGCAGGACTACGATAGTTATCTCGGGAGGTTGTATGAAAGACTGGTTAAAGCCAATATCCATAAATTAGATTTACCTGTGGTAGACTATGGCCGTTGGTGGTACAAGGGTACAGAGATCGACATAATCGCTGAGAGTGAAGATAGGTTGTTCAAATGTGAAGTAAAGTGGAGCAGTTTAGATAGATCCGATATCTCGAAGATTCTAGATAGCTTAAAAGATAAAAAAACACCGTTCGAAGACGATAAAGAAGTTTCTTACGTTATAGTGGGAAAAGAAGTGTCGGATTTCGAAGATAGCGATCTACACTTGTTCGAACTTGAAGATATAATGAAGGCTTGAGACCGGAGATGCCTACAAAAAATATGGGTATTCCCAGCAGTAAATAACAGGTGACACTTAAAAGATATTTCAAATTATTATTGATTTTTCTCGAACTCAGCTTGAGCTTTGATCACTTCGTCCCAAGCTTCTAAACTTTTTCTGGCCTCTTCTTCGTCCAGATGCTCTATGGCATAACCGGCGTGTACTATCACGTAATCTCCCACTTCGACATCCACCAAAGAAACATTTGCATCTCTGGTAACGCCCCCAAAATCGATCTTGGCATTATCGCCTTCGATATCCTGGATCTTACCAGGAACTGCGAGACACATGATGAAGCCTACAAAATACTTATAATATAAACCTTGTGGAGTATATATGAAAGTTTTCTTAGACCGCTGTAATAGTTACGAAAAGGTCAAACCAGTTATCGAAAGAGGGATCGAGTCCCTGGGAGGTATCAAGAACTTCGTCGTAGAAGGGGAGACCATCCTTTTAAAACCCAATCTATTGAGGGGTGACAGTCCTGAGAAAGCCATCAACACCCATCCGGATTTTATAATCGCGGTAATAGAGATCCTAGAAGATGCAGGTGTCGAAGTGATCGTAGGGGATAGTCCCGGCGGACCCATGAAGGAGAGTGTTTTGAAAAGGATGTACCGAAAGGCCGGCTGGGATAGGATCGAAAACGAGACCGTTGCAGAACTCAACTACGATACCAGCATGTATCCCATCGACTTCCCACCGGGGAAGGTCATAAAATCCATAGACGCTATAGGTATCATCCAGGACGTCGACGGTGTTATCAACCTTCCTAAGCTCAAAACACACATGTTCACAGTTTATACCGGAGCTGTCAAGAACATGTTCGGATGCGTTCACGGTTTAACAAAATCCGCTTATCATGGTCAGTACCGAGGACTGGACAAGTTCTCCAAGATGCTGCGTGACGTCAACGATGCAGTCAACCCGAGGATCTCGATAATGGACGGTATCTACGGCATGGAAGGTCAGGGTCCCGGCAGTGGTGGAGAACTTATCAAAACAAATATGGTACTGGCGTCATCCGATCCCACCTCTTTAGACGCCGCGGCGTGTGAAACTGTTGGAATACCGATCAAGAAGGTCAAAACCATCAAGGACCTGGAAGATATCACGTACCCGAAACTCACTCCGGACGACTTCGATATCCAAATAAAATACCCCGAAGGAGGTTCTAACCCATGGTTCATGCCTAACTTCTTAACCGGATTCATCTCGAACTTCTTTCTGAATAGACCGACTTTAGATAAGCAAAAGTGTATCAAATGCGCAAAGTGCCATGAGATATGTCCAAACGACGCGATCACCATGAAAAACTACGGCCCCAAGATCAGTTGGTGGGACTGTATCAGATGCTACTGCTGTGCAGAGATCTGCCCGGTAGACGCTCTGAAGAAGAAATGATCAATAGAGTCCGCTCTCAAGATCCTTGATAACTTCAACGGGATCGTCAGATTTAACCAGTCCGGAAGCTAACAACACACCTTCAGTCCCTAACTCCAGCGCCCTTTTTACATCTTCACCGTCTTTAACACCGGCGCCGCACAGTACTCTAACGTCCTCGTTCACTGATTTTACCTTTCTAACAGCCTCGGCCACGACTTCAGGTTTAGACGTTGAAACCGATATGTCCCCACCGATCAATTCCGGAGGTTCGTAGGCCACGAAATCGGGGTCAAACACTGCAGCGGAAGCCGCGACTTTCGGGTTATTAGCGCAAACAATAGTAGTCAATCCCTTCGCATTACATATCCGAACTATCTTCTCGATCTCCGACAGCTTCAACCTGTTCTCTGAATGATTAATCAACGTTCCGACGGCACCCGCCTCTTTCACCGTATCACACAGCACGTGACCGGTGTTACTACCGGGTTCGATCCCATCTATGTGCTGTGCTAGAACATCCACGCCCGTCTTCTCATCTACCATCCTAAGATCCGCCAGCTGTGGACAGACGGTCCAGTTGGCCTGTCCGTTCTCTTCTATAGTCTTCGTCAATTCTACAGCTCTATCTCCGATCGACCGGGAGTACGTCTTATAATTCACTATGATAACAGGAGTTTCCAACATTATGATCACATCGATAGAGATGTCAGGAATATAGATAAATCTTATGGGGCTACATATTCAACCACAGATACAGTAGGACCGTTATCACCACGGCTATCACCGGACTGACCAGATATTTAAAAACACTACCCATGAGCAGTATCGGGAAGCCCACCACTCCGAAGACCGCTCCCACTATCAAGAACAAAAGCATCATCTTCTTGTAATCGAACTCCGGTACACCTATCATATCCCCTTTGTACCTGAAAAGGTATGTCATCGTAACTATAGCCGCTGTAAAAGGCAGGATCAAAGACAGTGGCAGCAGATAGACCACTTTCAAATTAAAATACATACCTATCCCGATGACACCCACCCCCATGATCAAAGGGACCATACTCATAGAGATCGCTTTACTCACCGCGAACTGTACCTTCGATAAAGGTAGGGTTCTCAAGAAATTCATACTCTTACCTTCGACCTTCAAGATAGCGTCTGCACCCGCCACCGTCATCATACCGATCAAGAACATGAACCAGGTCATCTCACCCAAAGAGATACTTCCGTCGCTCATCCTCAGTAACAGCTGCGGTAATACGATGTAAAGAGGGAACAGCAGTCCAGCTATCATGGACGTTTTTCTACTGATTATCTTGAGATCCTTCGATATCAATGAAACTATCGGTTTCTTGACGGATATCTTGTAATCCTTATCTACTTCACCTGATGAAACTACGGAGGGTTCCAGGATCCCACTCCAGACCTTCTTTATACTTAAAAAGTAAATGGGAACCAGAACCGCTATATGAACTACTAATAAAACCATGCTGTTAAGCGGGTCGAACACCGATGCCAGAGAGAGAGGATACACGAAGGGATAATCCGTGACGGCTCCGATGTACTCTACGAAATAATCCTGGAGAGATACTACCGCAAAAAATAGACCCATGAACAACAGCAGACCGATGACCTTCAAGATGTTCTTCAAAAAGCTGAGACTTCCTTTATAGTTCATGACCCTCTGCCCGAAAAGAGCGTAGACACTCAGTCCTATCACGTGTCCCGCTAAAACCCCCACGAGCATCCAGAATAGAGCCAAAATTCCACTCAAAGGCGACCTGGTTATCAGAGCTACTACCCCCGGGACCACCAGTACGAATCCGGGGATCAGATCGATCGAGATCACACCGCTCATGTACTTGCCCCCCATTTCGAGCGGGAGGGGCTTTAAAGGCTCGAATATACCCAATGATGTCAGATAAGATGCCTGTATCGTAGTTTGATATATGGATAGAACGAAGGGGATCAGTGCCAGTGAAGTCAACACACCTACAACCATCGCTTCATCCTCGGCGACGAATATACTCCCAGCGGTCATCACCCCGATCAGTAAGAAGATCAAAGACTGCTGCAGCACGTTTCGTCTCATATTCATGGATCTTCTGACCTGTTTGTTGAACTCCCCCCCTTGACCACTCACCATGGGGTTATCCCTGACCATCTGATAGTGGAGTTCCCTGTAAAGTATCTTGACTATTTCAAACAATAGATCACCTTGTATTTTTCAGTGCTTCTACTACACCTAAAACTTCATCTTTACTTTTAGTCAACTCCAAGAATACGTCTTCGATATTCGATTGGTGTGACATCTCTTTCAGTTCTTCAACGGTTCCTTCAGCGATTATCTTGCCTTCATGGATCAGACCCATCCTGTCACAGACCATCTCAGCTAAAGGTAATACGTGGGTCGAGAAGATGATACTTTTCCCATCGTCTTTGAATTGATACAATATCTCTCTGAGTATGCGGGCGATCTTGGGGTCCAACCCGTTCATACCCTCATCCATTATCAGTACAGACGGGTCGTGAAGTAAGGCACTGGTTATCGAAACCTTCTGCTTATTACCAAAGCTCAAAGTACCGATGTACTGGTGAAGGTACTGTTCAAGGTTGAAAGCTTCCACGAAGTATCTCGCCCTGCTCTGCAGTTTAGAAGGTGATATCCCTCTGATGCTGCCAACCATGTTGAAGAGATCGTTCGGAGTCAGACTATCGTAAAGGTCCACACTCTCCGGAACGTACCCTATTATCTCTTTAGCCCGGTTCGGTTCGAAATCGACGTCTACGTCATCTATCCTGACTTTACCTGAAGAGGGTTTCAAGATACCGGTCAATATCTTCAAAGTGGTACTTTTCCCGCTGCCGTTTGGACCTAATAATCCGTAGATCTCGCCGTCTTTAACTTTGAAACTTAGATCGTCTACTGCCAGTGTAAGACCGAATCTCTTTTGTAGTTTCTTTGCTTCGATCATGTGTACATCTATATACTCATGGGATTAAATAAGGTTTATTTCATCTCTCGTGAAACCGATGATCTATAAACAGATAGTCAAAAGCTACAGAGGTACTAACTGCACCTTTCTACTCTCTATAGTCCACTCGTCGTACCTTTCTTTAGTGACCAGGAATAAACTATAATCCTCTAGCAGATAATCCTCTAGCAGCCTCAACATATTCTTATCTTCAGGTAATTACTACATTTATAATTTTCATTAAGTTGTAGTTACTGCAATATTTAGGATACTTTACATTGTAGTTACAACAGTTAATATCCCATATTAGCTGTAGTTGATACGATATGCCGCCACTCCATCAACAGCATAACCGCCCTCACTATTCGAAAGGTTTTAAATAAACATCTTTATTTCGAATGAACATGAAAGACTACGACCCTGTGGAGATCGAAAATAGATGGCAAAAGATATGGGACCAAGAAGACATTCACAGTTCCGAAGTTGACGAATCTAAAGAACCCTTCTACCTGATATTCGCATATCCAGGTATCTCTGGATACCTCCATCTGGGCCATATGAGATGCTACAGTTATACGGACATCATAGCACGTTACAAACGCATGGCCGGGTACAACGTACTGTTCCCGACCGGAACCCATCCCACGGGTAACCAGGCTATCAGCCTTTCAAAACAGTTGGAAGAGGGTGATCAGGTAAAGATTGATTACATGAAGAGGAACGGTGCCACCTATGAAGATATAGAACGTGTTAAGGATCCTGAAGAGCTGGTCAAGTATTTTAACGAGGTCTATAAAGAAGATTACTGGAAGAAATTCGGCATAAGTATCGATTTTGATCATTTCACTTACACTACAAGAGAAGATTATAAGCAGTTCATCAGATGGCAGTTCAAGAAATTGAAAGAGAAGGACCTGCTCACACAGAAACCGTACTTTGGAACGGAGTGTATCGAGTGCGGCCCCGTTGCAGTGGACCCTTCTGAGACCGATCTATCCAAAGGTGGTAATGCCGATAAGCAGGAGTACACTCTGCTCAAATTCAAGTACGGAGACAGGTACATAACCGCCGCCACTCTCAGACCCGAGACCGTATTCGGTCAGACCAATCTATGGGTGGATCCTGAAGAGGAATATGTTGTAGCCAAAGTAGAAGATGAAGATTGGATATTGAGTGAACAGGCGGCGGAGAAATTGAAGTATCAGAAAGATGATATCGAGATCATCGACTGCATCAAGGGAGATGAGATGATCGGTGATTACGCAACCGCACCGGTCATCAACAGGGATATCATCATCTTACCGGCAACGTTTACAGACCCTGATGTCGGAACCGGTATAGTCACGTGTGTTCCCAGCGATGCTCCCTATGACTGGATCGCTCTTAAAGATATCAAAGATGATGAAGAACTCTTAGAAAGATACGACCTGAAAGGTGAAGTCGAAAAGGTCGAGCCTATACCCATCATAGAATCCGATGAATGGGGCATCAATCCGGCTGAGAAGATCATAGAAGAGATGAACATCGAAAGCCAGCAGGATAAAGAGAAACTGGAAGAGGCTACTCAAAAGATATACAAAGCCGGATTCCACACCGGTACGATGCTTGACAACTGTGGTGATTACGCAGGTATGAGAGTCCAGCAGGCCAAGGAGATGATCCAGCAGGATATGATCGAAAGCGGTGAAGCGGATATCATTTATGACCTCTCCGAAGAAGTGATCTGTAGGTGTGGTGGAAAAGTCGTAGTCGGTAAGATCCCGGACCAGTGGTTCATACGGTATTCAGATGTCGAGTTGACTGAAGATAGTAAAAGGCATGCCGAGAGTATGAACATCAAACCCCAAAGTTATGAAGATAACCTACCTGGCACCATCGAGTGGTTCCAAGACCGCTCCTGTGCTAGGATGGGGAACTGGATGGGTACGGAGTTCCCCTTCGATGAAAGATGGGTCGTAGAAGCTATCGCTGATTCTACACTGTATCCAGCTTATTACATAGTGGCTAAACACTACAACGAAGGATCTGTACAAGCTCAACATATGACTGAGGAATTCTTCGATTACGTATATCTGGGCAGGGGTGATATCGAAGAAGTGTCGGAGATCACTGGATTGAAAGAAGAAATCATCGAGCAGGTTCGAAGAGACTTCGAATACTGGTATCCTCTCAACCTCAACCTTGGTGGAAAGGAGCACATGACTGTGCACTTCCCGGTATTCCTGATGAACCACGTAGGTATTTTAGATGAGAAAGATTGGCCGAGGGGTATATTCGTCAACTGGTGGCTGGTCGGTAGAGGTGGGAAGATCTCGAAATCTAAAGGGGGTGCAGAACCGATACAGGATGCTGCTGAGAAGTACGGTGTCGATACTTTAAGACTGTTCTACGCACACTCTGCCAGTCCCTTCGTCGATAAAGAGTGGAGTGAAGAGGAGGCCTTCAATTACAGGAAGAAACTCAAATCTATCTGGAAGAAGGTTCACGATATGAAAAAGGCTGATGGTGGATCTAGTCCCGTGGATAACTACCTGAGGTCCAGGTTCTACACCTTACTCGATGAGATAAAAGATTTCTTGAACGATTACCAGATCAGAAAGGGCGCAAGTGTGGTTTATTACGATATCCCGGCCGAGATCGACTGGTACTTCAAACGCGGAGGATGTAACGGTGAACTACTCGACAAATTAGCCGTAGAGTGGTTGAAACTCATGGTACCGTTCACACCTCATATGACCGAAGAACTTGGTGAACTCTGGGACATCGATAGGGTGGTAAGATCAAAACTTCCAGAAGTTCCAGAAGACGCTATCTCGAAGAAGGCCGAAGCTGAAGAAGATTACATCAAAGAAGTTCAAAGCGATATCAAGCAGATAATGGAGATCGCTGACGTGGAGGGATCTCAGATACACCTATACGTGGCACCGGAATGGAAAGAAAAAGCGCTTGACATGATCTTAGAGAATCAAGAAAAAGGCATGGGCATAATGGGGGAGTTGGTCAAAGAAGTGGACGCACCGTCCAAGGAGTTATCATCTTTTACACAAAAAGTTCTCAAAGAGGTACGTCGGAAAGGTGAGAAATCTACATGGGATTTCGACATCAATGAGCACTCCTTACTAAACGACTCTCTAGAGTACCTTGAAGAGCAGTTCCAGGCCCAGATATCGATCCATAGAACCGGTGATGAACCTAAAAGTAAAGACGCACTACCCCGTAAACCCGCTATCTATATCGAATAAGCAAAACTCTTAAATTCTCATCCACCAATTAGGCTCCATGAAAGCTGTAATCCTGGCAGCGGGTGAGGGCACAAGACTACGACCGTTCACGGTCTCAGAACCTAAGGTCATGATACCCGTAGCGAATAAACCTATCTTGGAATATGTTATCGATGCGCTGGTAGACAACGGTATAACCGATATCGTGATGGTGGTCGGGTACAAGAAGGAGAAGATACTCACTCACTTCGGAACTGGTGAAGATTTTGGAGCGAACATCGAATATGTTATCCAGAGGAAACAGCTGGGCACCGCACATGGGCTTGCAAAAGCTGAAGAAAAGATCGATGATGAGTTCATAGTTCTACCCGGTGATAACGTCGTTTCTAAGGAAACCGTCGGATATCTGTTAGAAAATCGTTCAGACTACTCTGTTTTGATCACCAAGAGCGCAACTCCCTCTAAGTACGGTGTGGTTTATCTATCGAACGGATTCGTCGAAGAGATCGAAGAGAAACCCAGTATAAGTTATTCTCACTTGATATCCACCGGTATATATTCATTCCAACCGGATATATTCGATCATATCGAAGAGGTCATGGCGGAACAAGTTTACGACCTCACCGCAGCAGTTCAAGAGATAGATGGTCTGAAAGGAGTGGTGACCGATACGATGTGGATAGATGCAGTCTATCCATGGGACCTGTTGGAAGTCAATTCCACAGCCCTGACGGGGGTTGTTGAGACATCTAACGGAGTCATTGAAGACGATGTTACATTGAAAGGTCCGGTCCATATAGGAAAAGGAACGGTCATCAAGAGCGGAAGTTACATCGAGGGACCTGCTGTAATAGAGGAGGGATGTGAGATCGGTCCCAACGCATGTATCTTACCATCGACCAGTATCGGAAAAGATTCCAAGGTATCTCCCTTTACCGTTATCCAGAATTCGTTATTGATGGAGACCATACGCGTGGGGTCACATTCCTTTATCGGCAATTCTGTCATCGGCGATGGTGTAAGGATAGGTAATAATTTCACAACATACGTAGGAGACACTGACATCAAATTGAATCTGGAATTTCATTCGGTTGAAAACATCGGATGTATCGTCGGTGAAGACAGCGATATCGGTGCAGGTGTAGTCATGGAAACTGGTGTTATAGTCGAAGACGACTGTACGATCAGTCCCGGTAAAACTGTTCGTAAGAACGTACCTCACGGCAGCCGGGTGGTTTAAAACATGTGCGGTATAGTAGGATACATCGGAGGGTCCCAAGCTAAAGATATATTAATCCGAGGTTTGAAGAGATTGGAGTATAGGGGTTACGATTCCGCCGGTGTAGCCGTGAAGGATAACGATGATATATCTCTTGTAAAAAGGAAAGGTAGGATCGATGATCTACCGAAAGACCAGATCCCAGAAAGTACCACGGGCATCGGACATACACGCTGGGCGACCCACGGAAAACCCTCGGATAAGAACGCCCATCCCTTTTCAGATTGTACCGGAAACATCTCCATCATCCACAATGGTATCATCGACAACTTTGTCTCATTGAAAGAGGATCTGATAAAAAGAGGTCATGATTTCACTTCCGATACCGATAGTGAAGTGATAGCACATCTTATGGAAGAGAACTATGAAGATGACATGGTAGATGCTTTAAAGAAGACTGTCAAAGACCTCGAAGGGTCTTACGCTGTAGTTGTGATACATTCTGGAAAAAACGAGATATTGGCCGCTAGGAACCAAAGTCCGCTGGTGGTCGGGGTCGGAGACCGTGAGAATCTGATCGCTTCCGACGTACCCGCTTTGTTGGATCATACTGAGGACGTTAAATACCTTCAAGACCACGATATCGTACGTTTGACCGAGAATTCTATAGATATCTGGGATGGGGACGGATGTGAAGTAGAACGGGAAACAAAAACAGTAGAATGGACCATCGAGGACGCAGAAAAGGGTGGTTACGAACATTACATGATGAAAGAGATCCACGAGCAGCCAAAAGCCATCCACGATTCCATACTGGGCAGGTTACAGGGTTTCGAGGGATTGGATCTAAAAAAATACCGTATCGACTCCATCAGGCTCATCGCCTGTGGGACCTCATACCATGCCGCACTGGTCGGGAAATATATTATAGAGGAGATATCCAGCATCCCCTGCATGGTGGAGATGGCTTCAGAATACCGGTATTCTTCACGTCTCAGCGAATATCCTTTCACAATACTTCTTAGCCAGAGTGGAGAAACTGCTGACACTCTAGCAGCCGCTAGAGAGGCATCCCACAGAGGATGTAAGACCCTGGGTATTACTAACGTTCTAGACAGTTCGATAACCAGGGAGGTCGACGAAGTGATCTATACCCAGGCCGGGCCCGAGATAGGCGTCGCTGCCACTAAAACATTCACGACTCAACTTGTAGTTCTTTACCTCCTCGCTTTAGAACTAGGTCTGATGAAGAGAACACTCGATGTAGATAAGGCCGAGACCTACAGAGATGAGTTAAGAAGACTCCCCCGATTGGTCGATAAAGTACTGGATAAGTCGGAAGGTATCAAAAACCTTTCTAAAAAATTGGCCCAAGCAGAGGACATATTCTTCGTAGGGAGGAACATAAACTATCCAGTAGCTTTAGAAGGGGCCCTCAAACTAAAAGAGATAGCTTATATCCATGCAGCGGGATATCCCGCTGGAGAATTGAAGCACGGGCCTTTCGCCCTTTTAACAGAAGATTCTCCGGTTATCGCTATCTGTATCAAGGACGATACATTTCAGAAGATGTTGGGCAACATAGGTGAGATCGCCGCTAGAGGGAGTCCATTGTTTGGAGTCACCGAAAGGGACAAAGAGGTGGAAAAGCTGTGCGATCACCTAGTCTATATCCCAGAAGTCCTACCTCTTTTCTCACCTATCGTAGTCAACGTCGTCCTCCAGCTCTTCGCATATTACACAGCTCACGAACTCGGTAGAGATATCGACAAACCGCGAAATCTAGCTAAGAGCGTGACAGTAGAATGAAGTTCCTCGACTTCTACCAGGAGAATAAATTGAAGGTATGGATTTTAGTGATCACACTTCCGACGATATTTCTTATAGTGGGTTCGCTCATCCTACCTGACCTTTTCTGGGATTCATTCCTGTTCAGATACATATGGGGACCGGTAATTGCAGATGCCCGGGGTGAACCCGTCAACGGTATCTCCGAAGGGTACAACTTGGTGAACACCTTCGCTTACGGAGTTGTGATCTCTGTAGCTCTTCTAGGGATCTACGAGATAATCCAACACTATAATATCGAAGTGGATAAAAGATTCATACTCTCCCTCATCCCCTGGATTCTCCTTGGTGGGGCCTTAAGGGCTCTGGAGGATGCAGGTCTGTTCAGAGAGAGGATAGCGCCTTTCTTCATCTCGCCGATCATCTATTTCGCTCTTGGTATCTCTGCCATACTCACCATGGTACTAGGATGTAAGTTGAAAGATGCGAACGTTACTAACTTGAAAAGAGCGATGGTCTTACTTCCACCGGTTGTGGTATTTCTATCATTAAGACTAGAGTTTTATGCGGTGATGGCTGCGGTCATGGTCACCGTTCTTACCATATTTTATTTCATCGGGATAAGGTACAGTTGGAACGATGAGAAGTATCTCTTCTCAGCATACGGGACTGCATTCTTAACTGTTTCTTTGACATATACAGCTCGTTACATCCTAATCCTACCCGATCCCAACCCCTGGGAAATACCGATAATTTTAGGTCTCGCTCTTCTGGTTTCATCCGTCTTCATGATCTCCGCCTATCTTCTCCGTGAAGTAGGAGGATGGCGATCGGCAGGTATCTTCTTTTCGACGCTGAACATCCCTATCGTTTTAGCACACTTCCTGGACGCATCCTCGACCTATAGAGGTATAACTGAGTACGGGTACGTAGAAAAGCACGTGATACCCCATCTACTGATAAATATAACAGGAACCCCCCTAGTGATGTATGTACTAAAACTGATCTTGATCGTCTCTTTCATCTACGTGATAGACCTCATGCTGCGTGAAGAACTGGAGGATCTAAAAGTCGTTACAAATCTTGTAAAATTCACCATCATAGTTTTAGGTTTAGCACCAGGAACTAGAAACATGCTCCGCTTAGCTATGGGAGTTTAAAAAAGGAAAAAAAGGGGGGAGATATAGTATCGTGAATGCCGGGGAGAGGTACCCCGGCTAGTAAGTTAAAGGCATCCCATCCATTTTATTGCTTTAAATATTCCTCTTTTATCGCTTTGGCACGAGCCATCTTCTGTTCCTGCTCCGCCATCTTCTCAACTTTATCGGCTACAAGGTCAACTCTATAATACAACATATCCCTTACCGCCGTACGGATAGCTTCGGACCGTGAGGGAAAGTCGTCCATCTCGACAAGAAAATCTATTTGTTCCAAGAAGCGTCTTGGGAGTCTTATCGAGATCTTTTCATTTTCGGACACTTTATACCTCCTTTGTGTGCTATCCGATATCTATTGTGCATCCTTTGTCGCACAACTATATGAAACACACATTATTTAATAATTTCCCCCCGATTCTTAAAATATATTTATCGCTGACCCATATGACCTCCCGTGAAAAAGATATACACTATCGGTTATCAGGGTCGATCTGAAAAGGAGTTCTTGACTCTACTGGATAAATACGATATAGATCATCTAGTGGACGTTCGCTCCTATCCCCGCTCGGATATTGAAGGATTCAGTCAGGAAGATCTTAAGGATACTCTCTTTCACAAAAGCATTATGTACAGGCATCTCCCGGGTTTAGGTGGTCTCGGGGAAGAAGATTACGAGAGATCCATGCTGTCGGACAGATGGAAGACCTCCTATGATAAACTAAAGAAGCTGGCTGAGGACGGTACCACGGTCATGATGTGTATGGAAAAAGATCCTAACCGATGTCACCGGCGATTCATATCCGATGAGTTGGAAAAAGAAGGATGGAAAGTAGTTCATATAGGTAAAGGTGGGAGTTGGAAAAAGAAGTCTCTAGAGGATTTCAATTGAATCGAGAAGGATCGATATCCTCACCGACTTCACTCATCACGATAAAGGATGTTTCTTCGTTAAATATATGGGTCAACTTCAACTCGTGTATCCCCTCTGTGAGACGATAGGTTTCATTATCTGGAGAGGTCAGATGTATGACAGGGTCTATAGCGCTTATATATTCTTCCGATTCCTTCCACGACAACCTGTAATTCACCATCCAATCTCTTTCACCCAAGGAATCCCCCACATCCAAATAATCTATTCCGGAGAAAACATCCCCTTTAAGGTCCAGTTCGATAGTCATACTGGACATATCACCTTCCTGTACCAACTTCCGAGAATATGCTATTATGTCCCTGACCTCCCCCTTTATTTTGTCATCGTACCTCATCCGACTTACACCCCTATATCCGATTAGAACAGTGGGAACGACCAGCCCGATCAACAACATCATTATCAAGAGTTTAAAAGGAAGCTCCATTACCCCTTCTTCAGAATGCCTGAACCTGTTGATACTCAATCACCCACTGATAACTTGATAAATCCCTGAGAGGGAGACTTCTCTATAAATATCGTTTCACCGTCTAACGGGAGTTCTAATCTTGTGAAATCGCCATCGCTGATATCCGACACCTCTATCCCCTCCAGATTCATCACCATCTCATTTCTATCCTTGAACCTGTATCTGATGGTTGATCGTGAGTGATGATCTTCACCTCCTACCTCGACGTACGAAACTCTCGCTAAAGGATGGTCGTTAAAATTAAAAGAGAATGTCCTGCGGTTACCCGTTTCTGCTTGTTCTATTTCTTCAATGACATCCACCAACTTCTCAAGTTCTACTCTAAGGTCTGATTCCACCTGCCGTCTGACATACATAGAAGAGTATGAGAAGATCAGAGGGATTGAGATCAACATGACTACCGAAATTATCAGCATCTCAAAAGGTAAGCCGAGTACGTCCCCACTCTCATCAGAAGTTAGTGTTCTACTTTTGAGCATCTCGGTCCTACAGAATAACTCTTTAGATAAAATTTTTGGAAGCAGAGTTGCTAACTTTGCATAACCGTTATATAAAATCCTTTCAATCGGAAACTGAGATGAAACAGATCGAGCATATCCACTCCGGTGTGAGATTCCAAGGGAACTGGCACGAAGTCGTATTGTTCTCACACGTCCTCGGGAAATTTTTAGAGGAAACGGTCCCACATGATGGATCGGTGGAGGAGTACGAAGAATGGATGCCCACGGATGAAGATTGTGAAGATGACATCAAAGAGAAGACTGCAGACGATGCCTGTATTAAACCTACTAAGGTAGAAGAGGAATTCAACGGTGTTCGTGAAGAACTGAAAGATGCGGAACATAAATTGGCAGACTCTGTTCAAGACATCACCAACCGTGAAAGTCCCGCTAAAGATCTGGGTCAGGCCTCAAAAGATATCGAAAGATTAGTGGCCGCGGAATCTATCAAATCTTTAAGGAAGATGGAAAGGTCTATCTACAAACATATAATGCTCAAGTTCAACCCTTACTATCTCGATACCGAAGATTTCTCTGTGAATTTGGAACATAAAAATAAAGACCGCTACACATTGGCCATCAACATCTCAGATGAGATGTTGAGAAAAAAAGTCAAAGATAGATTTGAGTGACTATGATAGTACTCAACTTTCTTTTAGTCTCGGGCATCTTTCCTTCTCCACGATGGTTTTCACCCATTTTGAACTATATTATTTAAATAGTTTTTCCCTGATATCTAATGATTTGTCCACCTGCCACACCAGTAAAGCGGTCACTCCCGAGATCATAGAAGGCCACATATCAGTGCTGAGGTAGAGTCCGGGAGTCGGTGGATTGTAAAAGGTGATCGGGACAAATAATGGGTACGAATAGCCAGTAGTAGTCAATAAAAGAGAATCTAAGAAGAGATGGGTGAAAGCACCGAGGGCCAACAGTAGAAAAAGTGGTTTAGAGTATTTGTTATCAACTGAAAAAGTCAGTATCAATATGATAATGAATACCCCCCCTATAGTGTGGAGCGGAGACCATGAAAACGGTACACCGAAGAGGTTCTCGATAAAAGCCGGTTCCAGGATCAAACCTATACGGGTAAGGTCAGGCAGTACCGAACCCATCATGATTATCGTTATGTAGTTTTTACTGATCCATGGAAATCTCCAGGAGAGTAAAACTCCCACGCTGAAAGCTACGAATACGTGTGTCAATAAATCAGCCATGGTCACCCCTCTTGAAAATGTCCAAAGGTTCCTCCCTCGGTCTAAAACCCTTGGATGTGTACTCCCATTGTGTGATCAAGCGGAAGAGGAGCCAAATGGCAGCAACGGCAGAAACTCCGTACATGTAGTACCAGTTTATGAGAGGTCTGACGATCACGTTCTCAGCGGTGATGGTGTTGTCATCTCGTAACGTTCCAAAAACACTGACTCTATCTCCCTCCTCAACATCTTCATCGACGTTGATAACCTCTAATAATACGGACTCATCCCCATACTCGACTTCGATGGTCAACGGATCCGCATCCAACACTTTCCCTCCTATCTCTACCTCTTCCCCGACGTGATCCTCGTAGTCCATGACAACATCTTTTGAACTGGGATAATGCCCCTTCTCAGGTTCTGGACCCGCGGAACCAGACCAGACGAATAGGATCACCAGAACGACAAGAAGGACCACGATGGCGGACTTCCTAGACCGGAACATGTTTTGTTCTAATGAGTCAAGATATATTGATTTACCGCAGGATCAAGATTCTTCGCCCATAGTTTTTTTCAGGTTTTCTTTAGCATGTTCGATGGGATCTCTGAAGATGTATTTTTTCCCTTTAGTTCTACCCTTTTCTCTGATGACTCCCCGTTCTACTAATTCGTTCAATCTAGTTCGGAGTCGGTAATCGCTCTCACCTTGGCACCAGATCCTTAGATCGTTCTGGTAGAACCAATTTCCCTTACGCTTGGCTTTGATCAATATCCGTTTAGAGAGTTCGTCCAAGTCCGAGGTTAAAAGGTCCCTTTCTTTGAACTTCCTTTCTGCCTCTTTGTAGCTTTTTAGTACCGCTTTAGTAAAATGTTCGATCAACCTTTGATAATTCCCCGTATAGTCGGTCTTCGCCAGTAATTTATAATACAACTCCTTATCTCCTAATATCTCTTTCTCTATCAGACACAATTTAGAGTTTGGTAGTCCTCTAGATTGGATGTAACCATGGAACAATGTCCTCCCTACTCTTCCGTTTCCATCTGCAAAAGGGTGGATGCTTTCGAATTCATGAAAGAAAACCGTTCCAGTAACTAATGGGGAATATCCCTCACCATATTCATTTACCCAATCTACAAGAGATGATAATTCCTCTTCTATATGTTCGGGAGGTGCGGGAATAAAAACTTCCTGTTCATCATCGGTTATCACAGAAGTCCTTTCTTTCCTGAGTTCTCCTGGTTTGCATTCTTCAAAATCCTTCATCAGTACTCTGTGCGTTTCCTTGATCTTGTCAATAGTCCATTCACCCTCAAATAGAGAAAATAACCAAGTGCTCAGATGATTTACTATCTCCAGATATGGGGCACTTAGATCAGATGTTGGTTTACCTTCTCTAAATGTATCTCTTGTAACCCTTCTTACTTCGTCCAAAGGCAAAGGATTACCCTCTAATTCAGTAGAAAAATGTATATTTGATGAGAAAGCCTCTTCGATCAACTCAAGATAATCTTCTTCGCTAAGTACGAACCTATCGAGTTCACCATCGATACGAAATATTTTCTGATTCAGTTTTGAGAAGTCCTCAGGTACTTTGATCCGAGGGTAAAAAGGTACCTTCCGTTTGTGCTTGACAGGGTACCCAAATTCGCTTCGATCTTCGATTATTTCCATAATAACTGTTAAAAACAGTAATATATTATTTAAAGTTTGTTCTATTAACCAAATTTATTATGGTAATACATTACAATAATAAAACTTAAAATAATGCATTTAAACATTTCAAGATACATATTTGTCTTCCTCATAATATCATTATTTACACGTTCTCATCGACGGTAAAATTTATTTAACGACCGTAGATTACACTGCTTGTTTCAGAAAGGTGACCGATTATGCTTGATGAACTTAAAAGGAAGTTGGAAGAGAGAGAGGCTGTGGTTTGTGTTGTAGGTATGGGTTATGTCGGGCTACCTCTAGCTGAGTACTTATCAGAACATCTGAAGGTTATAGGTTATGATATCGATGAAGAAAAGGTGAGGAGGTTGAACAGCGGTGATAAAAACGAACTTTTGGAGTTTTCCTCGGATGAGAGAAAGATAGGTGAGGCTGATTTTGTTATAATCTGTGTTCCAACTCCCGTTAACGAGTCCAAAGAACCCGAACTGGCATTCGTTAAAAGTGCAACCGAGACCGCTGGTAAACATATGAAAAAAGGTGTGGTTGTAGCTTACGAGAGTACCTTTTATCCAGGGGTGACGGAAGAGGAGTGCATACCATTGTTAGAAGAGAAGTCAGGGATGGTATGCGGCGAAGATTTCTTTGTTGGTTACTCTCCTGAGAGGGTCAATCCCGGTGATAAAAAGCACACCATCGACAAGATCACCAAAGTCGTCGGAGGTATGAACGAGGAAGTGGGTGAAGTTTTAGGTGAACTGTACGGTCTTATCACAACCGTCCATTTGACGAAAGACATAAAAACAGCCGAAGCCGCCAAGGTGATCGAGAACATCCAGAGAGATCTTAACATAGCTCTCATGAACGAATTATCGTTAATTTTCAACAAGATGAACTTGGATACCGAAGAGGTCCTAGAAGCCGCTGCTACGAAGTGGAATTTCCACAGGTATCATCCAGGTCTGGTCGGTGGTCACTGTATCCCTGTGGATCCATATTATTTAGTTTACAAGGCGAAAAGGTTGGACTACCATCCTCAGGTGATACTAGCGGGTAGGGCTATCAACGACGGGATGCCGAAACACGTCGGAGAGATGGCTGTTAAAGGTCTGAATCGGGCCGGTAAAGTCATCAAGGACTCAAAGGTAGTCATCATGGGTTTGACTTACAAAGAAAACGTCGAAGATGTTAGGAAATCACCTGCTAAGGATATCGTGAAGTTGTTGAAAGAATACGATGTGGATGTTTACGGGTACGATCCGTATCTCAGTGATGAAGAGATCGAGAACTTCGGTGTGAAACCGACGGATAACGTACAGGATTTCGACTGTGCCGTGATAACTGTAGCTCACGATGATTTCTGCGACATCGGTGCAGATTATCTAGTCGAAGCTATGAACGAAAACCCCGTTCTAGTCGATGTCAGAGGGATGTTCAAAGACGACGATGTAGAAGGGATCTACTTGACACTTTAAGTGATATCCTCTAAGAACTCGTCCAGATTTTCTTCGAACCCTTCTCCTAAAGGACCTTTTTTACCTTCGACCTTCAATTTGAGGTTCTCCGTAATTTTATCGAACCCCTTCTTTTCTAACAATCTTTCCAATTCCTTTAGTGAATCTGTTTTTTCTTTCGTAAACATGGTGATTAGACCATATTTCACATCCCCGTTATCGACCTTTAGATTTTTTACGAATTTTCTGATCCTCCTGGTGGATTTACCCCTTCTGGTAGGCGTGCTGAATATGTACAGATCAGCAGTTCTGATGTAATCTGGGTCAGTGTCATTGACGAAAAAGACCTTGACGTTGTTGTTTTCGAAGGAGTTCTCCACATACTCCGCTATCTTCTTACCATTCCCATACTTGCTGTCATAGATTATGTTTATTCTCATTATTTCCACCCTTATGCTAAAACATAGGCACTACTATATTTCAACCTTTCTTTTGAATCATCTTCTCAGTCTTTTTTCAATTTGACAATCTCGAAAACAGAAAAATACATGGTCACCTACACTCACCCCACAGCTTTCTATCAAAAGAGGGTCAAACCCTAGAGCCTGATTTCCTCCAACGCTTTACGACCTTCATTATTTCAAAGACAGATAGATAGATCAGTGCAGCTATACCCACATACATCCAGTCGATCAAACCCATGGGACCGAAGAGAAGGAAATCTTTGATAAAAGGCGCATATATGGCCATCAAAACTAGACCGATGGAAGCCCCGATGGAGACCAGAAGTATCCTGTTAGTGAAGAAATTGCGGTTGAATACCGAAGTGAATTCGTATCTTCTTTCCATGGTATTCACGTACTGACAGAACACGATGGTGGCGTAGGCTACGGCTGTAGCTATAAGGTATACAGCAGGATATGGTAATAATTCTGTCTCTTCAACACTTATCCAACGATTTCTGATCATGTATAAGTTGAAATTAACGAAGGCCAATACACCTACCAAAACACCTAGACCCATGACTTCAGAGCCGGAGCGCTTATCCATCATGCGCTCATGAGGATCCCTGGGAGGTTTTTCCATCATCCCTTCGGTCGGTGGATCATAAGTCAAAAAGGTGAGAGGCATGATCTGGCCCAATAGATCTATAGCGAGGATCTGAACCGCCAAAATCGGTATCGGGAGGTCCCACATCGCTACGGCGAGTAGACCGAATAGGACCAAAGTCAATTCTGCACTGTTCGTGGTCAGCGTAGAATAGACCGTTTTTTTCAGGTTGTTATATATGGTCCTGCCCTCTTCTATAGCATCCACGAGAGTAGGAAAACTATCGTCTAGAAGGACGAGGCGTGAGGCTTCTTTCGCTACATCTGTCCCCTTCTTACCCATGGAGACACCTATGTGAGCTTTTTGTAGAGCCGGAGCATCGTTGACACCGTCTCCAGTAACAGCGACTATCTCACCCTGTTCCTCCAACGTTTCTACGATCTTTAATTTATCTTTAGGATCTACACGCGAGAAGATCAGGTATTCTTCCGTTTTGACCAATTCACTTATATCCTCATCGCTCATCTTTTGAAGTTGTCTGCCTGTAACGACCTTCAATCCTTCTTCAGCAAGTCCGATCTCCTGGCCTATCGCCTTGGCTGTTATGGAGTGGTCACCTGTCAAGATAAATATACGTACTCCCGCCTTCTTCGCTTCCGTAACCGCTTCTTTCACACCCTCCTTAGGCGGGTCTATCATAGCAGTCAGACCCAAGAAAGTTACATCTTTCTCAGCTTCACCCATCTCGTACTCGTCTTTAGGTTCAAGATCTTTTCTAGCTATAGCTAATACCCTCTGTCCGTTCTCAGAATATTTTTTGTTAACCTTCTTTATCTCTTCTTTGTCCTCATCGGTGATGGGAACACTCTCTCCGTCTTTGTAAACATATTTACTTATGGAAAGAAGGCTATCTGTAGAACCTTTCACGGTCAGGACCAGATCGTCGTCGACCTTCCTAACAGAGCTCATCCGCTTTCTATCTGAATCAAAAGAGAATTCCTGTATCTCAGGATTCTCTTTGTCCTCGGTGGGAGAACGGGTTCCTAACTTGGTGGACATGGTGATCAAAGCCGCTTCCGTTGGATCGCCTATGGGGTACCAGTGGTCATGTTCATCGTCAGGCTTGTGTATCTCTGCGTTTGAAGCCTGGGTCGATGTGTCCATCATTATCTCGATCTCGTCGATCCTCTCCTGCGAGAGTGGTTTACCGTCATGATCTAAGATATCCCCTTCGGGTTTGTAACCGACACCGGTTATCTTGTACTCGGAGCCGTCGAACCATATCGATCGAACGGTCATCTCGTTTTTGGTGAGAGTCCCTGTTTTATCTGTGCATATAACGGTGGTGGAACCCAGGGTTTCTACGGAAGGCAGGTCTTTTACCACAGCCTTTTTTTCAGCAAGCCGACTACTCCCGGTTGAAAGGGCGACGGTCACCTGGGCGGGCAGTGCCTGTGGTACGATAGCCATGGCCACACCCAGAGCGTATATCAAACTTCTAGTGATGGTAAAATCCTGGATGAGTCCTGCAACGAAAAGACCCGCACCTATGATTACCACAGCCGCGGTGAGCTTACGGGCGAGGTCTCGAAGTTCCTGCTGCAGTGGGGTTTGCAATTCGCCGGTCTCCTGTGTCATACTCGCTATCTTTCCGGTTTCACTCTCCATACCTGTGGCGACTACGATCCCAGTAGCGTTACCCGAGGCCACGTTAGTGCCCGAATAGGCCATATTGTTTCTATCTGCAAGAGTTGCCTCTTCGTCGATAGGGCCGACATATTTTTCCTGAGGAACCGATTCTCCTGTCAAAGCGAATTCATTGACCTTAAGGTTCGAGACCTTTATCAACCTAACATCGGCAGGTAACTTGTCTCCTTCCTCGATCCTTATGACGTCCCCAGGTACCAATTCTTCAGGAGAAACCTCGATAAGTTCGTCATCTTGGATGACCTTAGCTGAAGACCTCATCAACCCTTTAAGGGCGTCCACGATCTTTCCCGCCCTGTACTCCTGAACAAAACCGATGATAGCGTTCACAAGAACGATTATGAATATTATACTCCCACCACGATAATCCCCGATGATATAAGCGATCAATCCACCTATGATCAGGATGATCACAAGGAGTTCTTTGAATTGCGATAAAAAGAGCAGCCAGGTAGGCACCTCTATCTTTGCCTCTAAAACGTTCTTACCGTATTTTTCTAACCTTCTATTGGCCTCCTTTCTCCCTAACCCTTTCTTAGAGGTGTCTAGTTCATCTAAACATTCATCGACTGTCATCCGGTAGTAATCTTTTTCATCGACCATTTGAAGTTCATGTTGGGAATTATATATTTTGATATATTTCTTTTGGTGGGGAAGAAAGATTAAAATATGGATTAAGTATTAAAAGGTCTGATGAGTGGAGTGATAAGATTCCAGGACTTTACGAAGAACTATAACGGGGTAAAAGCAGTCGATTCTTTGAATCTGGAAGTCAGCAGGGGCGAAGTCTTCGGTTTCCTCGGTCCAAATGGTGCTGGAAAGACCACTTCTATCAAGGGCATGATGGGTCTTTTGAGACCTACATCTGGTAGAGTGGTCGTCAACGGTGAAACTATATCCACCTCGAAAGGCATATCCTCATCCTCAGTTGGGTACTTACCTGAAGTGGTAGAATTGTGGGACAACCTGACAGGGGTAGAAACTCTTACCTTCATGTGTCATCTGAAAGACGTCGATGATAGCTGTGTTACTGAGACATTGAAGAAAGTGGGACTCGGAGGTGTGACTGATAGAAAGGTGAATGGATACTCCAAAGGTATGCGTCAGCGTTTAGCCCTCGCTCAGAGTCTACTGGGAGATCCAGAACTACTGATCCTGGATGAGCCATCTTCAGGATTGGATCCCGCGGGAGTAGCTCTGGTGAAGGATATCATCCAGACACACGTCGATAAAGGAGGGACCGTGTTCCTTTCTTCACACATATTACCCATTGTAGAGGATGTAGCTCACAGGGTCGGTATAATCGTTGATGGTAGATTGAGGACCGTGGACTCGGTTCCCAACCTGAGAGATCAGCTGGAGATCCCATCAAAGATGAACATAATGCTCTCTTCGGATTATACAGAAGTGGAACTAGCTCTTAAAAATAGTTCAATTGTAAAGTCATATTCAGGATCCAAGAACATGGTCACTGTCAAATGCGGAAAACGTGATAAAAAAGCTGTTCTAGACCTGATCGAGGACGCTGGTACCGAGATAATGGACTTCGGGGTCAAGGAAGGGACGCTCGAAGACATCTTCCTCAGCTTCTCCGGGGGTGAATAATAGATGGATTCTAAACACAAAAAGATCCTGGCTATCGCTAAAAAAGAGTTCATGAACAACGTTAGGAACAAGTGGGTTTTCATACTCGGATTGGTGTTCGTCGGACTGATACTGCTGACAAGTGCTTACGGAGGTTTGGAAAGTCGAGGAGAAGCCGGTATCAAGGGCTACGAATTCACAATATCGGTAGGTTCTGAGATGGTCGTTCTGCTCACATCCGTAGTTGCGATCATGCTTGGCTATAAGACCGTTGTAGAAGAGGTAGAATCAGGCAATATAGGTCTTCTGTTGACATCGGAACTCGATAGGAAGGAGATCGTGACCGCGAAATTCCTGGGTCTGTCCACTGTTCTAACCGCTGCTGTTGTAGGTGGTCTAGCTGTTGGCGGGGTTTTGATAGGGATCATGGCTAGTTTCGAAGGAGCGCTTGACTACCTTTACTTCATGGTCCTATCTCTGTTATTTTCACTGGTCTTTCTCTCACTGGCGGTACTCATGTCATCCGTAGTGAAGAAAAAGAGCCATGCACTGGCAGGCGGGATATTTCTGTGGTTGTTCTTCAACATAGTATTCGAATTGATCCTTTTCGGTGTACTGGTGGCCAGAGAAGGGGTGCCGGATTTAACTGGAAGTCAAGTAGAATTCGTATTCCCAGATTGGTACTGGTTCGCCAGCTTACTCAGTCCGAATGAGACATTCTCTATGGGTGTCAGGCTTATCATGGAGAGGATAGATCTACCTGCAATCCTGAATCTACCCTTTATAGTAGGATCACTCCTACTATGGATAATCGTACCTCTCGCTCTTTCCCTGTACATATTCGAGAGAAATGACCTGTAGGTTGTGTTTTGTTTATCTATACCGTATGGTTTTCCTCTTCCATTTACCCGTTAAGAAGTACAGGTACGAAACTAAAGCTCCTATCGGATTACTCAAAGCCATGCCGATCCAAACACCTAAAACCCCTAAATCGAAACCAAAATTTATCAACGGTAGTGATGGAAGTGCTAGAAGTGCTGATAAAAATAAACGTAATCCCCATATCCTGAAGACCTCAAGACTCATGGCTGGGAGGGTATGCCCAGTCCCTCTATAGCTGGAATCCAATATCCTGAAGATACCGAAGAATCCGATGGACATGGAATAGATCGCTAGATATCTTGCACCCTCTTCTATCACCGG